>JBHHZN010000001.1:0-29738 GCA_046758155.1 Acidobacteriota bacterium
AGAAGGATCAAGATCAGGCTCGTGAACAGGACGAACGTGCTGCGCTCGGCCGGCGCGGGCACGATCCGCGTCCATCGCTTCTTGAACCATGGCCGCGCCATCGTGCTGTGCTGCACGGCGAAAAGACCCAGGAGCAACGCATCGAGGAGAAGCGCGCCAGCCGGGGAAACCGTGGGACCGGTGTCGATGGACTTCGGCACGATGAGACCCCCCACGAATCCGACCGCGTACATGAAGGTGACCAGGAAAATCCCGTAGACGAACACGCCATAAATAAGGATAAGGGTCCTGCCCATGCTACCTCCTCCAGAAAACCCCGCCTGGGGCGACTTCCGGCCCAGGGACCCGATTCTACAGTAAATGCCGGCGGCGCGATCAGGCGGCCCGGGGCGGTGGCATCGGCGACGGCCACCCGGGAAGGGTCACTCGGCCTCGTCGGGCCGGGGCGCGAAGGCGGGGAGACGCTTGCGGATGACGTACAGCAGCAGGCCGAGAATGACGAGGGTGACGCCGGCCCTGAGCGGTTCATGGCGCATCGCGTGCGTCACGGTGGCGCCGATCATGACCACCCCCAGCGCGATCGCCCCGTGGCCCGCGAGCTGCGGGATCAGGACCAGGACCGCGCCGATCAGCTCGACGCCTCCGACCAGGATATAGAAATGGTCGGGATAGCCGGACTGCGCGAACATCTCGACGATCTCCGCATTACCGGATAGCTTGCTGAGCGCCGCGATCAGGAACAAAATGCCCAGCAGGGCCTGCACCGACCACACGAGGACATCAGAGCCTCTCATCGGTTGCCATTATATCCTCTCGCTGGCCGCTCCGCGCCGGTGACCGCCACCGTTCAGGGCGCGTCTCCGCGGTCGGCTCGCGCGGCGGCGGCCATTCCTCCCGGGGTCGCTCTCGGCCGACGAGTCCACCCGCCCACCGGAGCGACAAGCCTCCCGTCGAATCACCGGCAGCACGCACCGCTCCGCCTGAGGATGAGACGGAAACCGGTTCCTCCTAACGGCCGACCGACCGGGTCACGGCCTGGACCATGCGAAACAGCTTCCGGGAAACCACGTAGTGTCGAACGGCGCGTTGCTCGGCACCGAAGCTTCTCTTGAATCGAACGACTCCTTCATGGCCGCCGCTGGGGTTGAAGTCGTAATAGAGGAAGCCACGCTCACACGCGTCCTTGATGACCTCGGCCTGCAGCAGGTTGCTCGGGCGGTAAGGGAAGAATCTCTCCATGGTCCCCCCGTGCCAGTAAACCCCATGCCGATTCCAGTAGAACACCCAGGCTCCGGCGATCACATCTCCTTCGTGCTCGGCCAGCCACAGCTTCAGGTGGCCGGGATGCTCCCGGGCCAGCCGGTGGCCCTGCTCGAACAGCCCCACCGGGTACCGACTCGTGGCCCGCTGGCCCCAGCGGCGCAGCGAGTCCTCGTACACGCCATAGTAGGCGCGATAATCAGCCAGGGTTTCCGCCGCGCGGATGGTGACGCCCAGGCGCCGCGCCTTCCTGATGGAACGCCTGTTGGAATCGGAGAATCCCCCCAGCACGCTACTGCAGCCCGGCCCGAGCCGCAGGACCTGCGTGAAATCCTCGCGCGCAACGTGATCCTCCAGCTCCACGGGATCGGCCCCGAACGGGTTGCTGGTCAGTTGAAGCTGCGCGAGGCGAGGTTGTCCGAGCAGCGCCGCCTGGATCGCGCTTCGTTCGCGGTCTTCCAGGGGACCGTCGGCGATGGGGCCTCCGTAGCAGCCCGCGAAAGTGGAGACGTGATCGCGAAACAACCCCTTGACGTGGCGTCCGACCTCCAGAAGAGGCACCACCACCCGCACGCCGCTCGCCAGCGTGGCGCCCAGGCTGACATCCCGGTATCGCGGGAAGGTCCGGACGACGAGCCGGTGCCACAGGGGAGTGTGAAAGAAGGTGGCCTCACGCGAGGCGCGGGCCACATCGAACCAGAACTACTCGCCCACCGGCTGAAGGATCTCGGACATGGCTCCTGGAGGACGGCCCCTCCGCATCATCGACCAACGGCGCGTTCAGGACACGCGATGAGAAAACCCGCCGTCGGCCCCCGACACGATCCCGGGTCGCGGCCACCGCCTCACGCCGGGAGGCCGCGCCGGAATATGCAACGCGAGCATCCACCGGTCAAGGCCGATCTCCGGCCACGGTGAATCGCGTGGCGGCTCTCGACCGGCCCGTTTCACCGTCTCGGCTCGAGGCGTCCTTCCCCCGCGGGGGGGAGAGCCGGCGGCCCATCCCGCCATCGGAACCGGGCTAGCCGGCGGAGCCGCCGATCCGGCGTGTAGCTCGAGACCTCCACCATCTGCGCGCCGACATGCAGGACCAAGATCGATCCCTTCCCGAGGATCGCGCCCCGGCGCGCCGCGGGATCCCCCGGATCATCCAGCGAGCACGCGATCCTCAACGGCGGGTGCCCGCCCGCGGCGTCCGGCGTTCCCTCCGCCTCGCACGAGACCAGGCGGACCGGCCCGCTCCCGCCCCCACGGTCTGTCTCGTAGCCCTCCTCCCCCCCGCCGCCTCGGGGGAGGCCATGGCTGTCGCGGATCACGATCGTCACCGGGCGGGCGCCCGTCGCGACGCCGAGCGACGAGGCCCCAGGCTCGAAGGTAATCCTCACCTCACGTCCCATTTCCCGGACGGAAACCTGGCGGTGAGCCAGCGGCCACAGCAAGCCTGTCATGTCGAGCCCGAGGATCTGCTGCCACCGCCCCTTCGAGATGCCCCCACCGCCCGCGACCAGCACCTCGGCGAGACCCTGGCGATCGTCGAGATCGTGGACGAGGCGCGCCAGACGGAACCGTTCGTTGGCGTCCATGCCGGAATCGACGACAACGGCGATCCGCTTGTCGCCGGATGCGGCGCGGACCGGATCGCAGACGACCCAGATCAAGCCCTCGGGGGCGGGACGACTTGCACACGGAAGGCCCGCGGCCTCCAGATCACGCATCATGGGACGGATGAGGAACCGCTGTCCGATGAAGATGTGCCGCAGCCGCGTCGTGGCCAGCACCTCGAGCTCCTCGCTCAACCTCTTGCTCTTCCAGAAAACAGGAGCCAGAGGAGGCCTCGCCCGGACCGTCTCGATGTCGGCGTCGAGATAGAAGCCCAGCCCGTAGATCTCCATGTCCACCACAACAAACTCGGTCCGTCCCGGCCGCACCTCCCCACGGATCGACTCCGCGAGCCTTCGCGCGTCCGCACCGGTCGGGATCACGCCGGCGGCGAGCCGGGTGATCAGCAGCAGAGGGATCCAGACGGCAAGCAGGCGAGGTGTGGGCAGCGAGGATCGCCCTGCCGCGGACGACTCAGCGCCGGACGGGCCGCTCGAACGGATCGGCAGCACCGGCACCGTCGCGAGCGCCAAGGCCGGCAGGATCGGCAGGGCGTAGATGGGCATGCGGGATCGCGCCAGAAGCAGGACACACGTCGGCACGGCGACCCACAAGGTGAGAAACAGCCGCGCCGGGCACGACCGGAGCCGCGAGCGCATCGCGGCCACGGACCTCACCAGTCTCTTCCAGCGCCAGAGGAAACACCAGGGGATCATGCCGGCGATCAACGCCGGAACATAAAGGAACGCGTTGTACCACGCCTCGTTGCGCTCGTGGATCCCGGTGAACACTCTCTGGTAGAACTCCGGTCCGAACAGGTAACTCGAGAGGCCGGGATGCCAGATCATCGCCGCGATGTACCATGGCAGGCCGATCGCCGCGAAGAGCGCGATCCCGGCGGGACTCAGCGGCCGCAAGCGGCGAGCACGCTGACCGGGAGCACGCACCAGCGCCACGAAGGCCAGGATGACGAGCAGCGGGAGGAGGCCGGGAGGGCCCTTCGCGAGGAAGGCCACCGCCAGGCAGCCCCACATGCCCATCATCCCGGCGCGGGCGCGGCGCGGGCTCTCGGCGATCCATCCACACCAGAAGCAAAGAAGAGATGCCGACGCCGCCAGCGCCAGCAGCGTGTCGGGCGTCACGACGCTTGCCGCGAGGAACGGCCCGAGCGCCGTCGCGTAGACGATCCCCGCCCAGCGCCCCCGGCGTCGACCCCAGAGAACCGACCCGAACAGGGAAACCACGAGGGCCGTGGCCAGGAAAGCAACGGCCTGGAAGAACCTCGCCCCCCATTCGTTCAGACCCAGGAGATGGAACCCGGCGGCGACCAGCCAGTACATCAGCGGAGGCTTGGTCAGGTGGGGCTCGTTGTGCAGCGTGGGCACGAGCCAGTTACTCGAGAGGATCATCTCCCGTCCGGCCTCGACGTACCGCGCCTCGGTCGGCTCGAGCAGCCCGGGGCTTCCCAGGAAGGCGAACGCAGCCACCAGGAGGATGGCCCAGCAAAGAACGCTACCCGGTATGGGCCTTCCGGAATCGGCGGAAGAAACCCGCGAAAAGGTCACGCCCCACCGTACCACATGAAACCCGAGGAGCTTCGCCGGGACTGCACCCCGGGAATCTTTACATATTTGTCATCTTCGGTTCAGCGGCAGGTCATTTGCGTGACCTATGGTGATGCCGATCACGATCGATTCATGAGGAGTCGCGCGGATGCAGGTTGCTCGGCCGATGAAACTCGACGCAACGCGGGATCGCAGCGGGAAGTACGCCCTCCACGTCAATCCGGCCTGGGTCCGGCTGCTCAACGTGCTGGGAATGAACACCACCTACGTCCGCTGCCAGGGCTCGGAGCTGGAGACAGCCGACGGCCGGCTGGTACTGGATTTCCTCTCCGGGTACTGCGTTTACAACATGGGGCACAACCACCCGGACATCATCGCGGAGATCGAGGACGAGCTGCGCGGCCTCCGGCCCCATATGCTGCAGAGCCACGTCTCCTTGCTGGCCGGCGAACTGGCCGAGCGGCTCTGCGATCTCGCCGGCAGGAGGCTGAAGAAGGTTTTCTTCACGAGCTCCGGGAGCGAGGGGATCGAGACGGTCATCAAGTTCGCCCGCGCGGTCACGGGCCGCGATGGGCTGCTGTATTGCCGGGGGGCTTTTCACGGCCTGACCAACGGGGCGCTTTCCCTGATGGGCGACCCCTGGTGGCGCGAGGGGTTCGGGCCGCTGCTCCCGCACGCTCACGAGGTGGAATTCGGCGACATCGAGGCGCTCGAGGAAAAGCTGGCCACGCGGCGGATCGCGGTCTTTCTCGTCGAGCCCGTTCAGGCCGAGGCGGGCATCCGTCTCCCGCCCGACGGGTACCTGCGCGAGGCGCAGGCGTTGTGCCACCGGCACGGGACCTTGTTCGCTCTCGATGAAGTTCAGACCGGACTCTTCCGCACCGGGCCCTTCCTGGCGGCGCACAACGACAGGCTGGATCCGGACATGGTGGTGCTCGCCAAGGCTCTCAGCGGCGGGTTGATCCCGACGGGCGCGGTGCTGATGAGCGACGCCATCAGTCGTGGCATCTACAGCTCACTCTCACGATCGTTCATCCAGGCTTCGACCTTCGGTGAGAACAACCTGTCGATGCGTGCCGGCCTGGCGACCCTGCGAGTCCTGGAGAAAGAGAAGCTTGGCGACCGCGCCCGGGTGCTGGGCGAATACATGAGGCGCCGTTTGACCGAGGAGCTCGGAGAGTTCGAGATGATCGCGGGGGTGCGCGGCCTCGGCTTGCTCGACGGCATCGTCTTCCGTCCCCCCCACGGCCTGAAGTTGCGCACCTTCCATGCCGCTTTCACCAGGATCCACCCGGGGATGTTCGGGCAAATGGTCGTCAGCGATCTTTTCCGCGGCAGGAACATCCTGACCCAGATCTGCGGCAACAATCACATGGTCCTGAAAGCGGCCCCACCCCTGGTTGTCACCAAACATCAGGTGGATCGCTTCGTCGGGGCGCTGCGCGGCTGCATGCAGGCCGTCCACAAGGGAATCGCCTTCTGGAAGGGTGGGCTGGCGATGATCCCGCGATCGGCGCGAGCATAGCGGCCGCCGGTTCGGCCGGCGCGGCGCCGGCTCCACCCCGTCGGCCGCTGGCGTCGGGGCGTCGCTTGAGGCTAAGATTCCTTCCACGGTCCTCATGCGCCTCTATCTGATCGAAGACGATCTCGAGATCCAGACCTTCCTCCGGCACGCTCTGACAGAGGAGGGACACATCGTCGATGTGGCCGGCAGCGCCGAAGAGGCGCAGGCGGCCATCGGCGACCTGACCCATGATCTGCTGATCGTGGATCTGAATCTCCCCGGCATGGACGGCCTGGATTTCATCCAGAGCTGCCGCAGCAAGGGGGTCTCGGCCCCCGTCCTGATACTCTCCGCTCGCCGGTCCGTGGACCAGAGGGTCCTCGGGCTCGAAAGAGGGGGAGACGACTACCTCACGAAACCGTTTTCCCTGGCCGAGCTGCTCGCCCGTATCCGCGCGCTGCTCCGGCGCTCGAGCCCGGCACAGGGTGATCCCCGTGTCCTGAGGGCCGGCGACCTCGAGATCGATCTCCTGCGGCACGAAGCAAGGCGGGGGGATCGGCGTCTGCAGCTCACCGCGAAGGAATTCCAGTTGCTGGAGTACCTGTGCCGGAACAAGGGGCGTGTCGTGACGAGAACGATGATCCTCGACAGGGTGTGGGGTATGCGCTTCGATCCGGCCACCAACGTGGTGGACGTCCACATCCACAGATTGCGCGGGAAGGTCGATCAACAAGGCGAGCGGCAGTTGATCCACACGCATCGTGGAACGGGGCACTTCCTGGAGGAACGATGACATGTTCCGCAAGACTGCGGCCTGGCGTCTCTCCATGCTCACGACGATCGCCTTCGCCATCGGGACTGCAGCATCGCTCGTCATCGCTCATCTCATGGTTTCTCATACCATCCGGGAACGCAGCGACGTCTGGCTGCGGGGAGAGATCGAGGTGCTGGCCGACATCACCGAGATCACCCAGCCGACGGGGGCGCGCATCCAGCAACTGAAAAACGCCGCCGAGCTCGCGCTGCAGGAGGTGGCACCGAAGACGGCGGGCCAGGGCTCCCCCGGGGTGCCCGTCTTCTTCCTCGCCACGGCACGCGACGGGCATCCGTTGCTCTGGCTGGGCCCGGACCGGATGCAGCCGTTTCTCGACGCTCTGGCCACCGAAGACACGTTCCACGAGGACCCTCGCACGGTCGAGATCGACGGATGGAACCTTCCGTTCCGCGTCGCCAGCGGCAGGACCTCCAGCGGCGAAGAGGTCTTCCTGGGTCTTTCCGATGAGAACGCGCTGATCGTCATCCACAAGATGGCATGGACGTTCGGTGAAGTGTGGCTCGGGATGGTCGTCTTCGGGCTGATGGTTTCCTTCCTGAACGCCCGGGGCATCCTGCGGCGGGTGGACCGCATCACGGAGACCGCGGCACAGGTGGGAAGCGAGGAGCTGCAAAAACGGGTGCCCGATGTGGGAGGTTCCGATGAAATCGCGCGCCTGACCGCTACGTTCAACAGCATGCTGGACCGCATCGAGAACGCCGTCGAACAGATCCACGCCATCTCCGACGGCGTCGCGCATGATCTTCTCAGCCCGGTCACCTCCGTGCGCGGAACGCTCGAGATGGCCCTGACGAACGGGAAGCCCGAGAATCTGCGCGAGGCCGCCGCCACGGCCATCGACGGGCTGGACCGCCTGCTTCGGATCCTGAATTCCTCCCTGGACATGGCGGAGGCCGAGGCGGGGGCCCTGCGGCTGCATCGCGAAGACGTCGATCTCGGAGACATCGCCACGGAGATGATCGAGATCTACCAGCCGGCGGCCGAGGAGCATGGCCTGACGCTGCGGGGGGAATCCAACGGCACGGCCCTCGCCCTCGTGGACCCGGACCTGACACGCCGTGCCCTGGCGAACCTGCTGGATAACGCTCTGCAGTACCTTCCCCGCGGGAGACATGTCGTCGTCTCCGCAAAGCGCGGCCCGCACGCGGTCGAATTGACCGTCGCCGACGACGGCCCCGGGTTCCCTCACGAACTGCGGGGGAAGATCTTCGAACGCTACGTGAAAGGACCCCATTCGCGCGGGTTCGGCATCGGGCTGTCGCTCGTGCGTGCCATCGCACGCGCCAACGGCGGGGAAGCCAGCATCGGGGTCAGCAGCGCCGGGGGAGGGCTCGTGACGCTGTCGTTTCCACGAGCGGGCGGGATGAACAAAATGTCATGAGAACGCAAGGTCCCTTTCAGATATGTCCATTATGATGCCTCACGATGCGCTCTGAGAGCGAGACCGGGGGCAATGGCACCGTGGCGCGGATCGCCGCCGTGGGCGAGGCGTTCCCGGAGTATTACTACAGGCAGGCGGAGATCTTGGAGGCGCTCGAGCGGATCTGGGGAGATAGGGACCTCGACATGGTGAAGCTGGAGCGCCTCCATCGCCACGCGGCGGTGAGAGGCCGCCATCTGGCCCTGCCCCTGGAAGCGTATCAGCAGCAGCCACGCTGGGGAGACGCCAACGACACCTGGATACGGATCGCCGATGAGCTGGGCGGCCGGGCGGTCCTGGCGGCGCTGACGGCGGCTGGGCTCGGGATCGCCGACGTGGGCACGCTGATATTCACCTCGGTGACGGGCCTGGCGACCCCCTCCATCGATGCACGCCTGGTCAACCGACTCGGCCTCTCCCCCGGCGTGAAGCGGCTGCCGCTGTTCGGACTGGGTTGCGTCGCGGGGGCGGCGGGCATCGCACGCTGCGCCGATCTCGCGAAAGGCGATGCCGACGCCGTCATCGTCCTGCTCTCGGTGGAACTGTGCTCGCTCACCTTCCAGTACGATGACCTGTCGGTACCCAACCAGGTCGCCGCCGGTCTGTTCGGCGATGGGGCCGCGGCCGCCGTGATCGTCGGCAGGAACCGACCCGCGGACGGTCCCTGCGTGGTGGCCACCCGGTCTGTCTTTTACCCCGACACCGTGGAGGCCATGGGATGGCGGATCTCGGAAAAAGGATTCCAGCTGCTGCTCTCACGGGAGATCCCGACGTTGATCCGCCGGCATCTGGGCGAGGACGTGGATCGGTTCCTCGCCGAGTCGAGCCTGGGCCGTCGCGACATCACGACCTGGATGGCTCACTCGGGAGGTCCGCGGATCCTCTCGGCGGTGAAGGAAACGCTCGATCTGTCCGATGAGGCTCTTGCCGTCACGTGGGAGAGTTTGCGTAGCGTGGGCAATATCTCCTCGGCATCCATTCTGCACGTGCTCAAGCGCACGATGGAGCAGCGGCGGCCTCCGCGGGGATCGCTCGGCCTGCTGTTCGCCATGGGGCCGGGATTTTGTGCGGAGCTGGTGCTGGTGCGATGGTAACGAACGACAAAACACCGGATCTGCTCGTGGTCGGCGGCGGGCCGGCCGGACTCGCCGCGGCGATCGTCGCGCGGCGGCTGGGACTCGGCGTCACCGTCATCGACAAGCGCCAGCCGCCCATCGACAAGGCCTGCGGCGAGGGGATCATGCCGGATGGGGTGGAAACGCTCGCGCGGCTCGGGGTCATCCTTCCGCGTGACCGCGTGGCGGCGTTCGGCGGCATCCGATACATCGAAGGCGGCATCATGACGACCGCGCGGTTCCGGGCCGGAAGCGGCCTGGGCGTGCGGCGAACGGTCCTGCACGAGGCGCTCATCGGTCGCGCGCGCTCCCTGGGCGTTCATCTCGACTGGGGCCGCGCGGTGCGGCGATTGTCGCCCGACGGCGTGGAGGCGGACGGCTCCCCGGTGAGGGGTCGCTGGATCGTCTGCGCCGATGGGCATGACTCCCTCTGCCGGCGAGCCCTGGGACTGGACGTATCCCCCATTCACGAGCGGTTCGGCATCCGCAGGCACTTCCGGGTCCGACCATGGGCCGACCTGGTCGAGGTGCACTGGTCGGACTCCTGCGAGATCTACGTGACACCGGTGGCGCCGGATCAAGTCTGCGTCGCCACGCTGACGCGAGACACCGGCCTGAGGCTCGACGAGGCCCTGCGACGGTTCCCCGCACTGGAGAAGAGGCTACGGCATGCCGCCATCATCTCCGACGACCAGGGCGCCTCGACGGTCTTCCGCCGCCTGCCCCGCGTCGTATCGGGGCGGTACGCTCTGATCGGCGATGCTTCCGGATCGGTGGATGCGCTGACCGGCGAGGGCGTATCGCTCGCGTTGCGCCAGGCGCTGGCGCTGGGAGCCGCCCTGCGGGAAGGTGATCTGCGGGCGTACGGCGCCGCCCACGCACGGCTGATGCGCCTTCCGGCGGCGATGAGCCGGGGAATGCTCGCCATCAGCGGGAAAGGATAGTTGCGGCATGGCGTCTTGAAGCTGCTCGACACGGCGCCCGGCCTGTTCGCCCGGCTCCTGGACCTGCACACCGGGATGCTGACACCGCGCGCGCGGAGCCGGTTCGGCGCCGGTGTTCCCGAGCGACTCCTCACCCCGGAGCCGGCTTCCTCCCCTTCACCCGCCTTTCCAGCAAGAGGGCGATGAAAGTCAAGCCACCGCGCGCGCGCCGGGCCGCCGTCCTTCTCGCCGCGCTCGCGGTGGCGGCCTGCCCGACGGCGACGGCCGCCGAGATGGGACTGAAGCTCGACCCCGACTCGACGAGCATCCGCTTCGCCCTGGGAGCCACCCTGCACACCGTGCAGGGAGAGGCGAGGATGCGCGAGGGAGCGATCCGGTTCGATCCGGACTCCGGCGCCGTCTCGGGCCGCATCGTCGTCTCCGCGCGTAGCGCCACGACCCACAAGCCCTCGCGCGATAAACACATGCACGCTGATGTGCTCGAGAGCGAGGAGTTCCCCGAGATCGTGTTCTCGCCGCACACCATGCAAGGGGATCTCCGGCCGGAGGGAGAGAGCCGGGTGCGGATCTCCGGGACGCTGGAGATCCACGGCGCCGTGCACGATGTCACCTGGCCGGTGAATGTCAGCATCGAGGGCGACAGCCTGAAAGGGTCGATGAGCTTCACCGTGCCGTACGTCCAATGGGGGATGAAGGACCCGAGCATTTTCGTGCTGCGCGTTCACAAGGAAGTCGAAGTCATCGTGATGTTCCAGGGGGTACTCGAGGAGGAGAACGCCTCCCCGCCTCCTTGAAGAGGCTCTTTCTCATACTGGCCGGCCGGACTCGGCCCGGCCTTGCCACCGGGCCTCCCAACGAGGCGCCCGCGCTCCTGCCCGCGTGGCCTCGAGGGATCCGCGCCGGCGGGGACCGGCTTCAACGCTCGATGCGAGGCGCGTGCATCGCCGGCCGTCGTGCCCAGATCCCACCTCTCGGCTCTCCGCGGGCATGCGTGCGCTCACGGGCGAAGCTCATGCACCTGCGCCGGCGATGGCCCCCGCTGCGAGGCCGGCCGGCTGGACTCACCCGAGCCGCGGGACCTCGCTCAGGATTTCAGCTTCATCCCACCGGCCGCCGCCTTGCTCATCGGCTTCTCGGAAGTCTCCGGCTCGTAGCGATAGGTGTGATAGTACCCGTCCCGGTGCGATGCATCGACGGCGTTGATGATCGCTCCGAGAACCCGCGCGTTCATCCGCCTCAGCTTGTCGGCTGATCGAGCCAGCGCGTGCCGCGTGGTCCTGTCGGCCTTGGCCACCAGGACCACGGCGTCCATCGTGGGGCTCATGATGATCGCGTCGGTCGCCACCAGCACCGGCGGCGAATCGAAGATCACGTGATCGAAGCCGCCTTGGATTCGCTTCACCAGTGAGCGGAACTGGTCGGAATCGAGAAGCTCGGCCGCGTTGGGAGGCACCGGCCCGCTGGGCAAGAGGAACAATCCCGCGCAGGCGCCCGGAACCATCACCTCCTCCGGTTCCAGCTCTCCGCTCAGAACGTTCGAGAGACCCCGGCTCGCTTCCATTTCGAGAGCCTTCAGCAGGCGGGGCCGGCGGAGGTCGGAGTCCACGACCAGGACCTTCTTGTTGATCTGCGTCAGGGCGGCCGCCAGATTCAGAACCATCATGGTCTTGCCCTCGGCGGCGCCGGGACTCGTCACGAGGAGCGTCCTCGGCGGATGGCCCGGGGAGGAGACGAGCAATTCCGTCCGGACCTCGCGGAAGACCTCCGCGGCGGGCGCGTGGGGCTTGTGCAGCACCGTCAGATCGACCTCCGGACAGGAGCCGTTGGTACTCCCCTGCCTGACGCGGAACAACCCCCGCTCGCCTCCTTGCCTGCTCAGGTCGGGGATCATCCCGAGGCAAGCAAGACCGGCGGCCCGATCGAGATCTTCCTCATCGCGGACCGAATCGTCGAGATAGTCGAAGAAGAACGCCAGCCCGATGCCGAGGCCCAGACCCGCCAGCAGGCTCAGGGCGAGGTTCATCTTCTTGCGCGGCCAGGACGGCTCCAGCGGCACGTGGGCGCGATCGACGATGCGGATGTTGGTGATCGGCGCTCCCCGCATGGAGGCGGTGGCGTTCGTCTCCGCTTCGCGCTTGAGCATGGCATCGAGCGTGGCGCGGCGGCTCCGGATGTCGGCCTCTCGACTCTTGTATTCGATCGCCATGACATGGAGGTTCTGGGCCCTCCTCTTCTGGGCCGCCAGCGTCCTCCGCAGGGCACGCTCTTCGTTGCGCGCGGCAAAAAACCGCTCCTCGGTGTCCGCGAGCAGCCGCTGGTACAAAGAGGACTTCTCTTTCCGGAGGCGAACGCGGGTGTTCTCCAGCTCGCTTTCCAGGCGGGCCATGGCCGGCCAGTCGGGCTTGAAGCGCTTCCCCATGCTCGCGTACCGCCGCTCGAGGTCCGCCTCCTTGGCCGCGAGGGTGAGCAGTATCTCGTTGTTCATCAACTCGGGCAGCACGCCCTCGAGCGAATCCCGCATGGCGACGTACCTGGCTTCCGCCAGGATGCGCTTCTTCTGGGCATCCGTGTACGCGCCCGTGAGCTCCCTGAGCTTCTGGGACGTGACGTTCTGCCGGTCGTCGATGAGCACGATATCATGCTTGCGGGCATACTCCTGCTGCTCGCGCTCCTTCTTCTCGATCTCCTTGCGCAGAATCTCGATCTGGTGGGCGACGGATCCGGAGGCCTCCTCATTGGTGTTGTAGACGGTTTGCACAGTGAAGTTGAAGTACGCGTGCGCCACGTTGTTGGCGACTTTCGCGGCCAGATCCCTATCGGTGTCCTCGAACGAGATGTTGATCAGGCGGCTGTTGCGGATCACTTCGACCTCGAGGTCTTCCTTCAGCTCTTCCGCAAGGAGCTGATCGCGCTGGTCGTCAGTGAGCGTCTCGTCCTCGAGCCGTGCGAACTTCTTGAAGCCGGGACGCGATTTCAGGTCCAGTTCGCGCACCACCGTTTTCAGGATGCGCCAGCTCTTGATGAGACGCGATTGAGTGCCGATGAAATCCTTGTTGGAATCGATCTCGCTCAGGACACCTTCGAACGGAAGGATCTGCGGCTCCGCGTTCTGTATCTCGATCTGCGCGGTCGCCGTGTAGCGGGGACGGACAAGAAAGGACCCCAGCATCACGATCCCCGTCACCAGCAAGACCGCCGAGTAGACGAGCCATCGGCGCTTGACCACAACCTGCCAGTACTCGATCAGATGGATCGGCCGACTCTCCCACCTCTCCAAATTCGTCGGGCTCCCGTGCATCGGGGGGATACCTCCACTAGACCGTCTTCGCGACGAAGGCTTTCAGTGCCTGTATGGACGCGGGAGGCGCCTGGAGAAACTGAACACCGTAACCGTATAATCCTCCGACCAGCGTTTCCGATCGGACGACCTCCCCGAGAACGCGGATCTTCGGATCGTGGTTGGGAAGATTGAAAGTCAGCTGGAGCGCCGCGTTCTTTGTTAGGACCTCCCGTGTCGTCAAGTAAAGACCGGTGTAACTGATATTGTGCACCTGCCCCTTGAGGCGCTTTCCGTCCCCTTGGATCCCTATCCGCAGATGGCAGGCCGCCCGCACGCCACGGCGGCGCCTCAGGCCGAGCAGCCCGGCGACGCTGTCCAGCAAGGCATCTCGACCCTCCGCTTTCCTTGTGACCGCCGCGGCGCCCGCTTGCAGACACCGTTCGCTGATCTCCTCGGGCTCATGGATGCTGATCACCAGGATCGGAACGGCTTCCGTCTCGGGATCCGCCTTCAAACGCCGGCAGACCTCATCGCCATTCATCTCCCCCATCTCATAATCCAGGACGATCAGGTCCGGCTGGAGCGTCTTCACGAGTCGCGTGACCTCCTCGGCCCGCGTGGTGACGAACACCTTGAAATCCCGCGCTTCGAGGAAGGATTTCTCGACCGCCAGGGTCAGCTTGCTGTCATCGGCGAGCAGGATCTTGTGCATGCATGACCGAAGAAAACAGGAAAGCGCTGCCGAAGAAGCCGCGCCTGCGGCCTGATCCGGTCTCGGTGATTCCCTGGTCCACGAGAACCCTCTCCCCCGGGGTTCCTCCCCGGGGAACCGGGTGGAACGGACGCGGACAACCATCGATTTAGTTGACCGGCCGTCTAACACCTCTATAAGCTAGGAAAGATCAGGCAGAAGGTCAAGCGGGCACCACACGGGTCCGGTCGACCTCCGGGGATCGTCGATGGACACCCCGAGCGGCCACTTCCGCGGTCGGCCGTTGATCCCCTTTTTGGTTCTACCCGGGATCCCTCTGGCGGCGGGATGTCGCGGTCCCCCGGCCGCCACCGCGCGCCAAGCCATGGGGACACCCGGAACCCCCCAGCGGAGCCGTGATCTTGGACGCCGGCACACAGGACCGTGACTGACAGAGCATGGCAGGAGGTGGTGGTAGACTGCGCTGGAAGGAGCCCGAGCGTGCAACAGGCGAAGATCGTCCTCATCGAGGACGAGACCGACATCCGAGAGGTGATCACGTACAACCTCGAACGCGAAGGATACCGTGTGCTCACGGCTTCGGATGGACAGGCGGGCCTTCACCTCGTGAAAAAGGAAGCTCCGGGGCTCGTTTTGCTGGATCTGATGCTTCCGGGCCTGGACGGGACGGAGGTCTGCCGGCGACTGAAGGCCGATCCGCTGCTGCAGGCCGTCGCGATCATCATGATCACCGCCAAGGGGGAGGAAAGCGACATCGTCCTGGGACTGGGACTCGGAGCCGACGACTACATCACCAAGCCGTTCAGCCCCAGGGAGCTGGTGGCGAGAGTCCGCGCCGTGCTGCGCCGCGGGCCCCTGATCGAGCAGAGGGCTGCCAGCCGGGTCACACGCGGCGCCGTGGCCGTCGATCAGGATAGGCACGAAGTCCGCGTGGGAGGAACGCCGGTCGCCATGACCGCCACGGAATTTCGCCTCCTGCACCTGCTGGCCTCCCACCCTGGACGGGTCTTCACCCGCGATCAGCTCCTCAGGAGGGTGATCGCGGAGGATTCCTTCGTCGTGGAGCGCAACATCGACGTCCACGTGCGAGCGATACGCAGGAAACTCGGCCCCCATCGCGATCTGATCGAAACGATCCGGGGCGTCGGCTACCGCTGCCGCGATGCGGAGGAATGACGGATGCTGTCTTCCAGGATCCTCTGGAAGCTGTATGCCGGTTACGCCATCGTCATCCTGATCTCCACGGTGATCGTCGGAGGGCTCATCTCGCGAAGAATCGAGGCGGAGACCCTCGACGAGATCCAGCGTTCCCTCAGCGCGCGTGCCTTTCTTCTGCGCGATGCAGCCGCGCGATCGTTCCTGTCAGCCGGCGACGCTTCGCTGCAGGCCCGGATCAGGACGATCGGCAGGCAGATCGGGACGCGACTCACCGTCATCCGATCCGACGGCCTGGTCCTGGCGGACTCCGACAAGAATCCCGACCGGATGGACAATCATGCGAATCGGCCCGAGATCATGCAGGCGCGATCCCACGGGCGGGGAACGGCCACAAGGCTCAGCCACACGCTGGGCACGCGCATGATGTACCTGGCGTTGCCGGTCAGGGCGGACTCATCCATCATCGGTTATGTGCGCACATCCTTGCCGCTTTCCGTCATCGACCGCAAGCTCGCCCACGGGCGGGCGATCGTCCTGGTCGGGGCCGCCTCCTCCGCCGTCATCGCCCTGCTGGTGGGCTTTTTCCTGGCCCGCGGGTTCACTCGGCCCCTGACGACCATGACCCGGGTGGCCCAGATGATGGCCCGGGGGGAATACGACCACCGTCTTCCGACCACCACACGCGACGAGATCGGGGAGCTGGCCTCCGCGCTCAACCAGATGGCCGAAAGCTGCAGCCTGCGGATGCAGCGGATCACCAGCGACCACGACAAGCTTCTCGCGATCCTGGCCGCCATGGTCGAGGGAGTCATCGCGGTCGACAGGGATGAACGCGTGGTCCACCTCAACCGGGCGGCCATCCGGATCCTGGGGCCGACACAGGGAAAGGGCGTCGGCGATCACATCTGGGAACTGATCCGTCTTCCGGAGATAGCCGACGCCATCACCACCAGCCTGCGCGAGGCCGGCGAGACGAGGAGGGAGCTGCGGATCCCGACAAGCGGCGGGGATCGCGTCATCGAAATGCATGCATCCCCTCTGCGGGACGGCGGCGGCGAACCCACGGGAGCGGTGATCGTCCTCCACGATGTCTCGGAGTTGAAGCGACTGGGAACGACCCGCCGCGATTTCGTGGCCAACGTTTCGCACGAGCTCAAGACGCCCATCGCCGCCATCCGTGGGCTGGTCGAAACGGTGATCGACGACGCCTCGATGAGCCCGCAACAGCGCCGGAGGTTCCTGGGGAAAATCCAGTCCCAATCGCTGCGGCTCTCGACGATCGTGACCGATCTTCTGACCCTCTCGCGTCTCGAGACGGCCGGCGACGGGCTGGTGCGCTCCCTGCTGGACCTGCGCGCCATCGTGGACAGATCGGTGAAAGATCTCCTTCCGTCCGGCGAGGCCAAGGGGATCACGATCGCGAGCGAGACACCCGACGAACCCGTCACGGTGCTGGGCGACAAGGAGGCGCTGTGCCAGACCGTCAACAACCTCCTCGACAACGCCGTGAAATACACGCCGGCGGGAGGCAGCGTCCGCGTTCGCCTCCGGGTCGATGGAACCAACGCCTTCATCGAGGTGCAAGACACCGGCATCGGCATCGAACCACGCCACCAGCACCGGATCTTCGAGCGGTTCTACCGGGCCGACAAGGCCCGATCCCGGGAGCTCGGCGGCACCGGGCTCGGCCTGTCCATCGTCAGACACATCGCCCTGGCCCACGGGGGACTGGTCTCGATGGAAAGCACACCCGGAGAAGGCAGCACCTTCCGTGTCTCGCTCCCGCTGGCCCCCCCTTCAGCCTGAAAGGGCCCACGGCTGAAGTTTCATCCGGTCTTCATGCCGTCTTTACCGGCACGCTGGACACTGCCGGCACAAGAAGCTCTCGGATCATCGTCCCGAGAATCTTTTCTCCACGGAGGGAGAGCCGATCATGAATCGTGTCCTGCCGGCCATGGTGATGTCTGCGGTTCTCTTGCTGTCCCGTTGTGCGGGCAACCCGGGCCCATCCACCGGACCGAGCGAGACCATCCACATCGACGGTTCCAGCACGGGTTTCCCCGTCACCGAGGCGGTGGCGGAGGAGTTCCGGAACGTGCGGCAGGCGGTGCGCGTGACCGTCGGCATTTCGGGAACGGGGGGCGGCTTCAAGAAGTTCTGCGCCGGGGAAATCGACATCAACGATGCGTCCCGGCCCATCAAGGCATCCGAGATCCGCAAGGCCAGAGAGAACGGGATGGAATTCATCGAACTGCCGGTGGGCATCGATGGATTGTCCGTCGTCGTGAATCCGGCCAACGACTTCGTCGATTACCTGACGGTCGAGGAGCTTCGAAAGATCTGGAGCCCGGGAAGCACGGTCCATCGATGGAGCGACATCCGGCCCGGCTGGCCCGACAGACCGATCACGCTTTACGGCCCGGACACCGACTCCGGAACATTCGACTATTTCACCGAGGCGATCAACGGCAAAGCCCAGGTCTGCCGGCCCGACTACACCGCGAGCGCCGACGACAACGTGCTCGTGCACGGCGTCGCGGGAGACGAAAACGCCCTCGGTTTTTTCGGCTACGCCTACTTCGAGGAAAACCGCTCGAAATTGAAGCTGGTTCCGGTCGATGCCGGCGATGGACCGATCGCTCCCGCGCCGGCGACGATCAGCGACGGGAGTTACGCGCCCCTTTCCCGCCCGATCTTCATCTACGTCAATAAAGAATCGCTGGAGAGGCCCGAGGTCGAGGCCTTCGTGAGCTTCTACCTTGAGGAGGCACCCCAGCTCGTGAGGGAAGTCGGATACGTCCCGCTGCCGGCGAACTTCTACGCCCTGTCCCGTGAGCGCCACGTGAAACGGATCGCGGGCACCGGTTTCTCACTGCGAACCGGCTCCACGATCGGCAGTGAGGACCTCGTCGATGGCGGCCACTGAACCCGACCCCCTGACCGCGGGCATGGCCCTCGCCGCCGCCGAGCCGACCACCGGCGACAGGAAACATCGGTGGAAGGAAGCGGCCGCCAGGGGAGTGTTCTTCCTTTGCGCCGTGCTGTCGAGCGTGACCACCTTCATGATCATCGCGGTCCTCGCACGTGAGGCCTTGCCATTCTTCCGCCACGTACCGATCAACGAGTTCCTCTTCGGCACAAGGTGGACGCCCCTTCTCGAGCCGCGTTTCTTCGGCGTCCTGCCGTTGCTGTGCGGTACTCTCCTCATCGTCGGAGGGTCCGCCCTGATCGCCCTGCCCGCGGGACTCGCGACGGCCATCTACCTGAGCGAGTACGCCTCCTTGCCGACCCGGAGCGTTATCAAGCCCGTGCTGGAGATCCTGGCGGGCATTCCCACGGTGGTTTACGGCTTCTTCGCCATCACCTTCATCACCCCCTTGATGGCGATGGTCATTCCGGCCACGCGCGTGTTCAACGCAGCCAGCGCCTCGATCGTGGTCGGGATCATGATCCTCCCGATGGTCGCGTCGCTCTGCGACGACGCCTTGCGCGCGGCCCCCGATTCTCTGCGGCAAGCGGCCTTCGCGCTCGGAGCCACGCGGTTCGAGGTGACCGCGCGGGTCCTGGTGCCGGCTTCCCTGTCGGGCGTGACGGCTTCGTTCGTCCTGGCGGTCTCTCGCGCCATCGGCGAGACGATGGCCGTCACGCTTGCCGCCGGGGCCACCCCCAAGCTCACGCTCAACCCGCTCGAGAGCATCCAGACGATGACCGCCTACATCGTGCAGGTGAGCCTCGGCGACACACCGGCCGGCACCATTCAGTACCAGACGATCTTCGCGGTGGCGGCCTTGCTGTTCGTGATCACCTTGACCATCAACATCGTCGCCAACCGCGTCCTGCAACGACTCCGGGAGGCCCACGCATGATCCACGCCCGCGTCGCCCGCCGCCACAGGACCGCCAGGCTTTTCCGGTACGCCTGCACGGGCATCACCTGGTCGGGCGTCGCCGTCCTCGCGATCCTGCTGCTTCACGCCTGCCGGGAGGGGTTCGCCTGGCTCGATCCGCAGTTCCTCAGCCATTTTCCTTCACGATTTCCCGAGAAGGCCGGCATCCGATCCGCCCTGTATGGAACCGCGTGGCTGATCGTGTTGACGGCCGCCATATCGATCCCCATCGGTGTCTGCGCCGCTGTTTACCTCGAGGAGTACGCGACGAGGGGAAGGTTCGCGCGCTTTCTCGACATCAACATCGCGAACCTCGCGGGCGTGCCCTCCATCGTGTACGGCATTCTCGGCTTGACGATCTTCGTCCGCTGGTTCGCCCTCGGACGCAGTGTCCTGGCGGGCAGCCTGACGATGAGCCTGCTGATCCTGCCGGTCGTCATCATCGCGGCTCGAGAGGCGATCAAGAGCGTGCCGACGAGCATCAGGCAGGCGGCCTTCGCCCTCGGAGCGACCCGATGGGCGACGGTCCGCGACCACGTCCTTCCTGCGGCCCTGCCCGGCATCCTGACCGGCCTGATCCTCTCGATGTCCCGCGCGCTGGGAGAGACGGCGCCACTCATCATGATCGGCGCCTTGACGTACGTGGCCTTCGTGCCGTCCGGCCCGATGGATCCCTTCACGGCGCTTCCAATCCAGATCTTCAACTGGGCCTCTCGGCCACAAAAACAGTTTCACGAACTGGCCGCCGCGGGAATCATCGTGCTTCTGTTCATGCTGCTGGCGATGAACGCGACGGCCGTTTTCATCCGAAGCAGGGCGGAAAGGAACCGAGGATGAGCACCGGCGGCGCGGCCGAGCCGGCCTCCATCCTCGAGAGCCGCAACGTGTCCGTTTCCTACGGCCCGAAGGCCGCGCTATGCCGCGTCTCCCTCTCCATTCCTCAACGCCGCATCACGGCCATCATCGGTCCCTCCGGCTGCGGCAAGAGCACGTTGCTGCGATCGTTCAACAGGATGAACGATTTCATTCCCGGCATGAGCATGCAAGGGGCGGTCCTGTACAAGGGAAGGGATCTCTACGCCCCCGGCGTCGATCCGGTCGATGTCCGGCGGCGGATCGGCATGGTCTTTCAGGAACCGAATCCATTTCCCAAATCGATCTTCAAGAACGTCGCCTGGGGCCCGGCCATCACCGGGTTCTCCGATATCACCGAGCGGGTCGAGCGGTCCCTGCGGCAGAGCGCTCTCTGGGACGAGGTCAAGGATCGCCTGCACGACTCCGCGCTCACTCTCTCGGGGGGGCAACAGCAGCGCCTTTGCATCGCGCGAGCCCTCGCCATGGAGCCGGAGGTTATCCTGATGGACGAGCCCTGCTCGGCCCTGGATCCCGTCTCCACGTCACGCATAGAGGATCTGATGTTCCAGCTCAAGGAACGCTACACGATCATCATCGTCACCCACAACATGCAGCAGGCCGGGCGGGTGTCCAGTTCCACGGCATTTCTGGAGGACGGCCGGCTCATCGAGTTCGGCGACACCGAGCAGATCTTCACACGCCCGGCACGGAAGCGCACCGAGGATTACGTCTCCGGGCGGTTCGGATAGGAGAAAGCGCTCATGTCGATTCATCTTCAACGCGACATGGAACATCTCAAGAAGGCGATCCTCTCTCTCGGGTCCATGGTGGAGGAAGCCACCAACAAGTCCATTCTCGCCCTGGTCGATCGCAGGCCCGATCTGTCCCAGGAGGTCATCAACGGCGACGCCCACATCGACCGGGAGGAAGTCGAGATCGAAGAGGACTGTTTGAAGATTCTCGCCCTCCACCAGCCGGTCGCCGCCGACCTCCGCTTCATCATCGGCGTCTTGAAGGTCAACAACGACCTGGAGCGCATGGGCGATCTCTGTCTCAACATCGCCGAGCGGGCCGCCTACCTCTGCTCTCACGAACCCCTGGTGCCCACCGTGGAGTTCTCGAGCATGGCGAAGCACACCCTCACGATGCTCAGGAGAAGCCTCGACGCGCTGATCGGCCGGAACACCGTGCTGGCGCGCGAAGTTCTTGCGATGGACGATCGGATCGACGAGGCGAACAGACGGATGTTCGCCCGGCTGCAGGATCTGATGCGGCAGGATCCCGAGCTGATCGATCGATGCGTGCAGTTGATCTCCGTCTCGCGCTACCTGGAACGGATCGCGGACCTGACGACCAACATCGCCGAGGACGTCGTCTTCATGATCGACGGCGAGCTGATCCGTCACCAGCCTCCCGGAGGATCATGAGGCGCGCCGGCGGGACCGTGAAGCTCCCCCTGGTCCCGGGGCGCCGGCGCCTGCCGGCCGAGCAGCCGCTCGAGCATCCGCTCGACGGCGGGAGGAAAGGACCACTGCTGGATCAGGACGATGACTCCGTCGCGGTCCATCACGTAAAGCAGGTTCGGCTTCAACCCGTACGACGCCCGCACCGTCTCGCCGGGAGGCTCCACCAGGACCGTGGCGGTGGTCCTCAACAAGCCGGCGGCCTTGCGGGCCTGGGCGATCCGCTGCCTGATCCGGTAGGTCTGGCGCCAGGGCGCCCCGGGGTGCTCCTCGCGCGAGTACAGCAGGAAGAAGGCGACGTCCCGGTCGCTGAATCGCTCCCGGATCCGCTGCATGGCCGAAGCCTTCGACCGGAATACGTTTCAGGAGTACGAGCCGAATTCCAGGACGGCGATGCGTCCGGCCCGGGCCTCGGAGAACCGGACGGGGGTTCCGTCCAGATCGTAGGCCCAGAAGTCCGGGGCCTCGGCCCCCTTGATCGCCCGGCGCGAAGGAATGAGAGGAAGGGCATCCGGGGCAGGCAAGGCCCCTCCGGCCCCCCTGCCTCCCGCGGGCGCGGAAGCGGAGACCGCGAGCAGCATCATCACCTGGACGAGGAACGGTCGCATCGATTCGCCATCTCAAACAAGCCTCGTCGCGGAAAGTATTCCCCCCCCGACCGCCTCGCGGCAACGTTGCCTGCGCCGGGCCCCCAGGTGCTGACTCCTCCCGGGCCCGGGCCGCCTCATGATCGACCCACGCCGACGAGATCGAACCGGTCGCCCGATCCCTCGCCCAGGAGAGAAGGGAGTCCGGCCTCGGCTCAGGCGGCTCCGGCGCTGGCGCTGGCGCCGGCGCGGACCATGTCGCGGGGAAGGTCCATCAGCCGTGTCCCCTGGACCGAGCGATGGACCTCCAGGAAGGTGTTCGCGTCGGTCAGGTTTCTCAGGGCGCGTGGAAGGCCGATCATGCGGGAGATCAGCCATGGGGAGAACGCGGCCGCGAGCAACAACTGGTTGATCTGGCTTGGCCGGAAGCGGACCTGCTGGGCCACGCGGTAGACCCTCGCCACCTGCCGGTAGAACTCCCCGATATCGAGTTTTGTCTTCATCAGGGCGGTGAACAGTGAGAAGGCCGGATGCGTCACCACGCCTCGATCGGCGAGCTCGGGGCTCTGCCGGAGGACCTCCTCGTACAGGACGGTTCCCGGCAGCGGCGTGGCGATGGTGAAGCTGGCGACGCGGATCCAGGGCCGGTGGGCCTTGAGGAACCGCACGATCTCGTCGAAGTAGGCGATATCCGCATCACAGGGAATGACGATCTGCGCGAGGACGGAAGCCCCAGCGCGCGCCGCGGCGCGGATGGCCTCGCTGTTGGTGTCCACCGTGTTCCTCTTGCTGTAGTTGTCGAGCTGCTCGTCGGTCACCGCCTCGATGCCGAAGAAGATCCACTTGAGACGTCCCTCCCTGATCCAGCTCTTGAAGCGTTCTTCCTGGCGCATGTAAAGGTCCGTGCGCGTCTCGGCGGTGATGTAGAAACTCATCCTTCGAGGCAGAAAGTCCGAGCTCAACCACTTCAAAAGCGGATCATGCAGTTCACGGATCTGCTTCTCGCTGCCCTGCATGAAGATATCGTCGGCCAGCAGGACGGTGCGCGCCAGGGGAGGCAGCGAGCGGAAATCATGCTTGACGTTTTCCAGCGACGCCAGCGATACCTTCCGGCCGTGGGTCATCCAGACACTGCAGAAGTTGCAGTCGAACGGACAGCCTTCACTCATCTGGCCGATCCCCGCGGGCCTGAACCCCTGCAAGTACGATCTCCAGTAACGCCCGGGAAGCAGGTGCCAGGCGTAAGGACGCAGGTGCGACATCGGCCGCGCCATGGTCGGTCCTGGAGTCAGGGTCCACCGGCCGTCTTCCCGATGGAAGAATCCCGGGAAAGATGCGGGGCGTTCTCTCGTCTCGGCGATCTGCGCGACCAGAGACGCCAGCGCCATGTCACCGCCACGAAAGCAGATCAGATCGGCGGCGGAATTGTAAAACGCCTCCGGTTCCTCGGAAGGCGCCGTTCCGCCGAGAACGATCGTCGTCGCCGGGCACGCCCGGCGGAGGTCGGAGGCCGCCGCGATCGCCTCCTCGCCGTTGGAGGTGAACGTCAAGGAGATGCCGACCAGGTCAGGAGGATCGGTCCGAACTCTCTCGAGGAAACGCCGCCGTTCTCCACGGATCCTGAAATCGACGATCTCGATGTCGGCGCCCTCGATCTGGCCGGCCAGGCGGATCTGGGCCAGCGGAGGATAGGTGGCGATGAGCGGCAGGCCGAACCGGCGGCTGATGGGGTTGATATCGGGCTCGATCAGGACCACACGGGGTCGACGGTTCACGACGATCCTCGCTCTCCTCTCCTGCCCCAGGTTGCGCCGCGCGCCGCCGCCCTGACAGGCCCTTCCGCCTCGTCCCGGGACCTACAGCTACCCCCTGGAGGCAGCCCGCTGACCGCTTGACTCGACGTCGTTGAGAGTGTCCCCACTCTAGCGTGTCTTCCGCGCCACTGTCAACGAGGCGATCCGCCCGACCCCGTCCGAGAGAAGGAGCCTGCCTCCGCTGCGCATCGACCTACACGAGAACGGCTTCCTCGCTCGACGGGCGTCCCCGGATTCACCCCGGATCTCGAAGCGAACGCGTGACCGTGGAGGACGGCACCGATCCTCGAGGATCGACCGCGCCGCCATCCGGGAACGCTTCGTTCGATCTCGTTTCTGGGAACGGAGTCTCCGGCGCCCTTCGAACAGCGCCCGATATGTCTCCTGGTTTCCCGAGGCACGTGACGGCGCCGGCCGGCCTGGACCTGGTCGCGCCGCCCGGGCGCGCATCGAGCCGGCGAACATCCTCTTCGCATGACACGATAGGGATCATCCACCGTGATACAATGTTTTGCACCGAGACCCATCGGGGAACACGTGGACCACGCAGAGGAGATCCTGTTTGCGCGGAATCCGGGCGTGGAGTACCGAGCCGGGCAGCCTGGAGGGGCTCCTGTTGACGGCCGCAGCGCGATGAGGCGACTCTTATCACCTCCTGTTGTTTTCTCGGGCACGGTCCTGGCGCTGTGCCTGGCGCTGCTCGCCGGGGTGGATCCCGGCGCCCGGCCGGCATGGGCGGCCTCGGCTGAAACGTTTTCCGCCCTGGTGCACAGGCTCGACGCCCAGGACTGGGTGCCGCCATACTTCGCCGGCCATGTGCCGGTGTTCAACGCCCCGCGGGAGGAACAGCTCCTGCGCCGGATGTCGAAGGAATCTTTCACCCTGGTACCCGTCGGCCTCTATGCGTATCGAACCTCACCCTTGCGGGTCGAGGTCGGCAAGCGGCTCTTTCACCGTTATGACTGGGGAACGTCGCAGCGCTGGCGATCCGACGAGCGATACATGTTCTATGCCCTCGGTGTGTCCACCTTCCGGGATTTTCAGTCGCGCTACGGTGTGCTGGGCGGCACCGACGCGCAGCTCGTCGGAATCGTCGGCATGCCCGCGCCGGATGGGCGCATCGATTACGGATGGTCGTGCGCCTTGTGTCACGAGGGTGCCGGAGACGGCGGACGCCCCACTCCCGGTGTTCCGAACCACCTGTACGAATACGGCCGCGTCCGTTATCAGGGACTGGTCGCCCACGATCCCGCGCCCGATTTCGCGCGTCCCGGCGCCACCGATCACGACATCCCGATCGGGCACCTCGCGGCCCTCGGTCCGGGGCGGATGGACATGAACGCCGATCGCGTCGAGAATCCCGTCAAGATCCCGCCCCTGTGGGGATTGAAGGAGGTACGCACCGGGATCTTCGCCAACGGCAGCATCGGCAACATATGGTTTGTTCTCGGCATCCACAACGGCGGGATCTCCTATCCCTCATCGGAGCTGCTCGAAGCTCTCGTGGCGTACGTGCTGAGCATCGAACCCCCGCCGAACCCGCGTCCGAAAGGAGCCGCCGAACAACGGGGAGAGAAGGTGTTCGAACGCGCCGGCTGCCGCACGTGCCATGCGGGCCCCTACTACACCAACGGTGAGGTCATCTCGCTGGAGGTCATCGGCACCGATCCGGAACGCGCCCGGCAGGAGTTTCCGAAAGGGTATCGCGTGCCGACCTTGCGCCGCCTTGATCTGCAGCGCCTGTTTCTTCACGATGGCTCGATCGGATCACTCGGCGATCTTTTTTCACGCGAGCGGCTCAAAACGACTGGGGGCCACCTGTACGGCCTGGACCTATCCGAAGCGGAGAAACGAGATCTTGTGGCATTCCTCCTCTCACTCTGACCGCACTCCAGAGGCCTCGCCCGTCCGGCGTCGCCGGGCGAGCGCCTGGTGGCCGGGAACCGCCCTGGCCATCATGCTGAGCATGCCTTGGGGATGCGCGCCCGCGAACAAGACGGTCCCCGCAGAAAAAGGCGACCGATTGCGGGAATCGGGCGATCTGGTCGCGGACCTGAAGAGAAGAGGCTGGGAGCCGCCCTACTTTCAGGGCACCATCAGGACATTCCCGGAGGGGTACCACCTGAGCCTGGCCCGGCGGGCGCTGGCGAGCCGACAGACACGATCACGATCGGTGGATTCACCTACAGGACGTCTCCGGCCCTGATCGCCGCGGGGCGGGAGATATTCCGGAATCACGACTTCGGTTCGCACCTTTTTTGGGACTTTCGCAGAGCGATCGACTACTCCACGGGAATCACCGATGCAGCCGAGTACTCGAGACGCTACGGCGTCAAGCGCGATGGGGAAGGGTATTTCGTCGGCCTGGTCGGAGTGAAAAGAAACGACGGGAAGGTCATGTATGGACATTCCTGCGCCCTGTGCCACGCGAACGTCGGCGAGGACGGCGCGATCGTGGAAGGAATGGCCAATCATGACTATGACGTCGGGCTATACTACGAGGCCCTGCGATCGACGATACGCGATGTGGACCAGATCTATCTGGGCGACGCGGGCCTCGACGTGCTGGGCTCCCAGGGAGCCGGGCGAACCGATTCCACCATGGACGGGTTCTACGCCCCGATGCGGATCCCCCACCTGTTCGCGCTGAGGGCCTTCGAGCACGGCCTGCGGGCCAACGGCGACATGCCCAACCTGTGGATCCAGTGCTATCGCAACCTCAACGGCGCGTACGCGGTGGATTCGGACATCATGGAGGCCCTCATGGCCTTCCTCCTCTCCATCAAAGCCCCGCCGAACCCACGCCACCTTGGAGAGAGGGAAAGACACGGAGAGACGATCTTCCGTGGGCAGAGATGCCATCGCTGCCATCTGCCCCCTTACTACACGAACGGGCGGGTGATCGACTGGAAATCGATACGCACCGATCCCGACCGCATCCACAACGGCTACCCGAAAGGATACAAGGTCCCGAGCCTTCTCAGGCTCGATCGCTACCGCTTCTATCTTCACGACGGCTCCCTGACCGCACTCGGACAACTGTTCGATCCGGCGCGGCTCGAACCGACGTACCAGGCGCCGGGCATTCCGCCGGCTCGTCGCAAACCGGGTGTGGGAGTGCCGGGCCATCGTTTCGGCCTGCGCCTCTCGCCATCGGATCGTGCGGATCTGATCGCTTTTCTCGAGTCGCTCTAGCGACGATGCCTCCGCCGCGTCTCCAGTGCGAACCCATCCGGCAAGCCATCACCGTTCACCCGAGAACCACCGGGAAACGACCCGGGAGGATCCCATGAAGACCATCGCCCCGTCATCCTCGTTGCTCATCGTCTGGATCGCCCTCGTCGCCGGGTGCGCCGAGCCGGCCCGATTCCCCTCGGGACGCGTCGTCGATCTCACCTATCCGTTCGACTCCACGACCATCTACTGGCCCACGGAACCGCCCTTCCGGTACGAGCGGAACACGGAAGGGGTGACCGAGGCGGGACATTGGTACGCCTCGGGCCGCTTCGCCGCCGCGGAGCACGGCGGCACCCACATCGACGCCCCTTTTCATTTCTGGGAGGCCGGATCGAAGCTGGATGCCATCGACCCGGGCCGGCTCATCGGCCCCGGGATCGTGGTTGACGTCTCGCGATCGTGCGGCAAGGACCCGGATTACCTGGTGACGGTCGATGACCTGCTGGGCTGGGAGAAACGCAACGGCAAGATCCCCGACGGAGCCATCGTCCTGCTGAAGACCGGTTTCGGCGCTTTTTACCCCCGGCGGGATCGTTACCTGGGAACGGCGGAGATGGGCGCGGCGGCGGTCGCGAAACTCCATTTCCCGGGTCTGCACCCGGACGCCGCGCGATGGATCGCCACGCAGCGTTCCATAGGGGCCATCGGGCTGGATACGGCGAGCATCGATCGGGGACAGTCGGTGGATTTCGGCTCGCACATCGCGCTGTTCGAGCACGACATTCCCGCCCTCGAGAACATCGCGAACCTGAGCGATCTGCCCGAAGTCGGATTCGACATCATAGCTCTGCCGATGAAGATCGGCGGCGGCACCGGGGGCCCGCTGCGCATCGTGGCGATCCTGCCGTGAAGGCTCCGGAGCCGGCCGGACCGCACGGGTCAACGTGGGTTCTCGAAGCGGACGAATCCCAGAGGCCGGAGCTGCTCGGGCGTGTCCCTCAAGAGGGCCCTCTCCCGCGCGCGCGGCAGCAGACCCCGCGTGAAGTAGACGGGCCGGCCCTCATTCCGGAACAGCACGGCGAGACGCAGGTGGGTGCCGCGTGCCGCGTGGATGACGCTGACATCGCGCCGAACGGCCTGGATCCAGAAAAGGTACCGCAGCTCCATCGCCGGCCAGTATCTGGTCAGGATCACCGCCTCGCGCGGCAAGGGCGCCCGCGCGACACGCTCGAGCAGCTCTTGATAAGAGCGCTCCTGGAGTGTATCGCGATCGACGTACCGATCGTTGATCGGCACGAGGAGCAGGCACGCGACGACGCACGCCGTACCGTGGACTCTCCACCGCCACGTGCGCGACACCGCCGCCGGGAGATCCGGCGGACCGGCGCAACCCAGCCCGGCGAGCAACGACATCCCGATCAAGCCCGGTATCGTGAACGTCAGGCTGTCCCAGACCTTGTAGACGAGCAAGAAGACGAGGTTGCCGGCGCACAGCCCCAGGCCGAGAAGGGCCCAGCCGGGCCGGCGCCGCCAGAAGAAGACGCCGGCCAGGGCCAGCAGGACTCCCGGCGGACCGAGACTCATGCCCCCGCGTAACATCACATCGGTCATTCCGGCCGGGGCGAATCGACTCCCCCAGATCCCCAGGCCGCTCACCAGCCAGGCGTACTTGCGGAGGCTGTCCCGCGCCCCGCCCCACCCGATGCGGGGCGACCAGCTCAGGCCGAGCATGAAAGACAGCGTCGAGCGCGTGGCTGCCGCGACTCCGGATCGGTGCGTATAATCGAACGTCACCTCCCCGGGCTGGTATCCGATCATGGTGTCCCTGAGCATGTCGTCCCGAACCGCGAAACGATGCGGATCGCTGTGGGCGATGTTGAGGCCGAACGCGACGACAAACGGCAGGAGAAACCAGCCCGCCGCCGCCAGCCAGCGGGCCGCCGTCATCGAGACTCGCTTGCGGGAGCCGAGCCACAACCCCAGGAAGGCCGGCACGATCATGATCTCCGATGGTCGTTCGGCGACGGCGACTCCCAGCATCACGGCCATCGTGGCCAGCCAGACCACCCGGCCGGTCTCGATGAGACGCGTGGCGGCCTCGATCGCCAGGAGGATGAAGGCGGCGCCGAAAACGTACACCTCGGCGATCGTCGCCTGGCTCCAGTAAACGGAGCTGAACGCGAGCATCATCCCGGCGACCCACGCCGGAAGGCTGCGTCCCGTGATACGCCGCACGGCGGAGAACAGGGCGATACAGCCGATGACACCGAAAACGGCCGACATCAGGTTCATCCGCCAGGCCACGCTGCGTCCCACCGGCAGGAGGCTGAAGACCTTGCCCGCGCTTACCTGCAGGGCATAGCCCGGCGAGTGGCAGATCCCGAGCAGGGGGGCGGCCCACTGCAACTCGCCCGAGTCCCCCTCGGCCGCGCCGGGATGAAGCCTCTTCAGATAGAGCACGGACTGCGCCGCGACCAGGCTCGCCATCGCGAGCCGCCCTCCCCAGCGGTCGCGCATCCATCCGGAGGCGTCGAACCTCATGACGAATGGAACCGGTCTGGCCG
>JBHHZN010000002.1:0-28946 GCA_046758155.1 Acidobacteriota bacterium
CTTCGAAGGATCCGGTGATCCTGTCCCGACCGGTGACATCGGGCGGGGCAGAGAGCTCGTGGGGCAGAAGGGCTGCATGGGGTGTCATCGTATCGGCGAGAATCCGACCGTGCGGCGGACCACCCGCAGAGATTTCGGCCCGGCGCTGGACCGCGTCGGCGACAAGATGACCGCGCAATGGGTCTACGATTGGGTGAGGGACCCGAAGCGGTACTTTCCCGAGACGAATATGCCGGATCTGAGGCTGACCGACCAAGAGGCGGCCGACATCACGGCGTACTTGATGACCCTCAGGAGCGGCTCACCCAAACCGCGGCCCCGGACCAACGGTAAGCTGCTGGACGATACGGTCTTTGATTTCCTGACGGCCCGCCTGACGCACAACCAGGCGAGACAGCGGCTGGCCCGCATGAGCGAGAAGGAGAAGAAGGTTTTCCTGGGCGAGAAACTCGTGGGACGGTTCGGCTGCTTCGGCTGTCACAGGATCGGCGGGTTCGAGAAAACACTGCCGGTGGGGGTCGAGCTCACCAAGGAAGGCAGCAAGATGATCACCAGGCTCGACTTCGGTTTCGCGGAGATCCCGCACACCAAGCCGGCATGGTTCCTCCAGAAGCTCAAGGACCCCCGGATCTTCGATATCGGCAAGGTGAAACTGCCGAGAGAGAAGCTGAAGATGCCCGACTTCGGGTTCCAAGACGAAGAGGCCGAGGCCCTGGTCACCGTGATCATGTCCTTCCAGAAGGATGTCCAGCCGCTGGCATCACACCGCCTCCTGGATGAAAGGGAGGCCGCGGTCGAGGCGGGCCGCCGCATCATCCAGGACAAGAATTGCAGAGGCTGCCACCCGATCGAAGGAGACGGCGGTGCGATCCAGGAGGTTATCAAGGATCAAGCATTCTGGCCGCCCAACCTGTTAAGCGAGGGGCAAAAGGTCCAGTCCGACTGGCTGTTCGATTTTCTGAGGGGGCCGACCCCGATTCGCCCGTGGCTGAAGGTCAAGATGCCGACCTTTCATTTCAACGACGAGGACGCGACAACCCTCGTCAAGTACTTCGCCTCGGCCGACAAGGCGCCGTACCCCTTCCAGGGCATGCCTGGCGAGCCTCCCCCGGTTCAACTGCTGCGCGCCGGCAAGCAGACGTTCGAGCAATTCCGGTGCATGTCCTGCCATCCCGTCGGTCCACCGCCCGCGGGGGTGGCTCCGGGCGATCTGGCGCCTGATCTGACCATGGCCTGGGGACGACTCAGACACGACTGGATCGTGAAATGGCTCAGGGATCCGCAGGCTCTGATGCCGGGAACACGCATGCCCGGCTTCTTTTACAGCGACGGCGAGCCGATGTACCCCGATGCGGACGACAGGATGAAAGCCGTGTCGGCGTACGTCCTGACGCTCGGTGCGCCCCAAGCGCAGGACCGGCGCGCCGCCAAGCGGTAACCCGCCGCTGAAGCCGCCTCGACCGTCACCTGCTCCGTCACCTACTCATCGCTGGACGCCGATGTAGCTTGACAGGTCGTTCCGCATCAGATCAGAGAAGGTGTTTGGTCCTTGGCCTCGGTGGGGTCGCCGGCCATCGGGCGATCGACCAGGGCGCCGGAGAAACGATCGGAGCCCGATCGCAGCGGTCGTTGCAGACAGGGTCCGAGCCCCAGGGGAGACAGCACGAGCGATGCTCCCAGAACCATCAGGAGATCCTGGTAGGCGATCTGGTGGGGGAAACCGGCGAGGACCAGAAGAAGAACCCCGTAACCTAGCGGCCGGCGGCGGGGCTCGATCAGGTTCAGGCCCGCGGTGAGAGCGCCCAGGAACAGCGCGAACGAGAGCAGGAGAACCGCGAGCCGCGCCGGAGCGGGGCCCAGGAATCCCAGGCGCGTGGGAGCGAGAAGGCTGCCGGCCGCGAGACCGAACCCCGCCAGACCGGCCGCCAGGAGAGTGAGCACACCGAGCGTGCGGTGTTTCCGGAAAACATCCTCCAGGTCGGCGAAGCTCAGGAAGGCGAACGCGCTCGCGGCGCCGAGCAAGAGGACGCCGGCGGGTTGCGCCGGCACGCCGGCCCACAACAGCACCCGGCGCAGCGGGTCGAGCGGGATCGGCCACGAGCCCGCCGGGAATCGTTGCAGGAACACCGCTAGGGCGATGAGAGCGGAGCAGATGACGGCCCCGTTGTAACAAACCGCGAAGGCTCTGACCCGGCGCGACCCCGAGACCGTGAAGGCGTGCATGGAGATCAAGAGCAACGTCACGACCGCAACCACCGTGAAAACCACCGCGAACAACGGACCGGTCCGGGCCATGGAGGCCGACAGGCCCAGACCCACGAGCGCGATGAAGCAGAAGGCCAGAAAGCCATTCAGGCCGGAGGGCCACGGCCGCTCGCGGAGGGTGTAGCGCGAGACCGTGACAAGAGCGGCCAGCACCAAGATGAATGCGAGCAGGAAAGTCAACGAGCCGGCTCGATTCAGCGAGACCTGGAGTTTTTCGATGAGGCTCGGCGTGCCATGCACGGTGGGTTCGGGCACCAATCGATAAAAAATGGATTCCGTGAGGCCGGCCAACACCCATCCTCTGAGGAAGGCGAGGAGAAGGGGGGGCGCCGCGGTCGCCGGTGTTTGCCTCAAGGTCGAGGCTTCAGCTTTTTCTTCATGTTACCGATGCTTCGCAGGATCTTGTCATGGTGGTCGATCCATGGGCGCACCTGCGGCTCGTAAGCACCGCGGCTTCTGCGGGTGGCTGCATCGAGACGGTCGAGAACATCGCGGATGGGAAGCGTTTCGAAACGCAGGCCGTCTTCGTAGCAGAGCCTTACGTGGCCCTGGGCCAGCAGGCGGCGTCCTTCGGCACTGAGAGGATCGATCTCCCGGAGGCGCCGCCGGCCCAGGGTTTCGGTGATAGGAAGCACCCGTCCGTCCCCGAGCACCATCGCGGTGTAGCGGGATGTCCCGGGCGTCTTCAAGGTCGCTGGTTGGCCGGGGTTCCTTCGACTCGCGGCGGACATGCGACCATGCTAGGGGGAGGCCCGGGTCGATGTCAACAACGTCACCGGGGCGCGGGGTTGGCCTTGGCGTCGTGGCCTGCGCGCCAGTGAAGGGACCGTGGCTCGAAGGTTTGGGCGGTCAGGAGATCGTACGGCTTGTGGTCGGGGTTGACCGGAGTGTCCAGGTAGCGGGTGTCGCAGACGTAGCAGACCGTCGTCAGGGGCAACACGCGGTACAGCAGAAAGTCGACGAGCGCGCAGACAGCGAGACTGAGCCCATAGGTCCAGGGGACCAGGGCCGCGCCGAGGCCGACGATGAGACAGCCGGCCTTCTGGTTGAACTGTTTCTGGATGAAGAGCCCGTCGTTGCCACACACGGTGCAGGCGCTGACGGGCTCGCCGGCGCGAGGCTGATCGGGCCGCTGGAGCGCCAGGCGGGCCGAACAATTCCGGCACTGGACTTGCCCTGACGCAGCCGGTACAGGCAGCGTGTTCGCATCGCCGCAGGTGGGGCAGAAGTACCTGATTCTCAATAGTTAACCTCCCCGGCTTCCGCCTTGACAGTGATCGGGTGGGCCGTATAATTCAAAGCGGATGGATTTTGTCCATTATTCGCGGTCGGATTCCGTCCGGGTCGACGGATCGAGAACTTGCGTGCAGGCGCGTTCGCGTCCGGGTGCATCGGTACCGGCTTCGGCGGAGGCGCGATGTTCCGGTTGAGCAGGGAGACCGATTACGGCCTGCTCGCGATGGTCTACATCGCGGGAGTTCCCCCCGGGCAACTCGCTTACCGCCGGGATATCGCGGCGCACTATAACATTCCCGCTGAGTTTCTTGCGAAGATACTGCAAAAACTCGCGCGGGGCGGATTGGTTCGATCGTTTCGTGGCGTTCAGGGAGGATACAACCTGGCGCGCGGAGCGGAGGAGATCACGGTGATCGACGTGGTGGAAGCGGTCGAAGGGCCGCTGGCTCTTGTCGAATGCCAGTGCCCATCGGAGGAATGTTCTTGCGAGCCGGTCTGTACCATCAGCGCTATTCTGCTGGATCTTCGACAGAGGATTTGCCGGCTCCTCGGCGGCGTATCCCTGCAGGACATCATCAGGCGGATCGAGACTGCGCCGCGGGAGAAAGGTCTGGGAGATCTGCATCCATGACTCCGGTCAGGACACGCCCCATTTACATGGATCACAATGCCACGACCCCGGTGCATCCGGAGGTCGTGGAGGCGATGTTGCCGTACTTCTCCCGCGAATTCGGCAACCCGAGCAGCACGACGCACGTCTATGGCCGTCGCGCGGCCGAGGCGGTGAACGAGGCCCGGGAAGCGATCGCGCGCCTGCTGGGCGCGTCCTCTCCCGATGAGGTCGTCTTCACGGCCGGGGCGACCGAATCGGATAACCTGGCCATCCGGGGAGGGGCTCGTCGGCTCGCGAGCCGCGGGGACCACATCGTGACCTGCGCCATCGAGCACGAGGCGGTTCTGGAGACTTGCGCCTCGCTGCGGGAGGAAGGATTCGAGACGACGGTCGTGCCGGTCGAGGCGAATGGATGCGTGGATCCCGGGAGAATCCGCAGCGCGATGACCCAGCGCACCATCCTGGTCAGCATCATGATGGCGAATAACGAGATCGGGACGGTCCAGCCGCTCGCGGAGATCGGGGCCATCTGCCACGCTCGAGGCGTGGTCTTTCACTCCGACGCCGTGCAGGCCTTCGGCAGGATCCCGGTGGCCGTCGCGGACCTGGGTGTCGACCTGCTCTCCGTGACGGCGCACAAGATGTATGGACCCAAGGGAATCGGCGCGCTGTACATTAGACGGGGCGTGGACGTTGCCCCGCTCTCGCACGGCGGAGGACAGGAGAGGAATCTCCGCTCCGGTACCCTCAATGTCCCAGGAATCGTCGGGTTCGGCAAAGCCGCCGAGATCGCCGCGCGTGACATGGAGGTGGAATCCTCACGACAACGGCGACTGCGCGAGCGGCTCTGGCGGGAAATCCAGCGTCGCGTGGAGGGTGTTTCGGTGAACGGGTCGCTCGAGCGGCGTCTGCCGAACAACCTGAGCGTCGCCTTCGAGGGCGTCGAGTCTGAAGCGGTTCTGACCGCCATGCGGAATGTGGCCGCCTTGTCGGCCGGCTCTGCCTGCGCTTCTCAGGACGGGAAAGGATCGTATGTCATCCGGGCGCTCGGAGAGCCCCGCTCGGCGGAAAAGAGGGCACGATCGTCGATCCGCTTCGGTCTGGGCCGGTCGAACAACGATGCCGATGTCGACCACGTGGTCGAAGGCCTGGCTTCGGTGGTGGCGCGGCTCCGGTCGATGGCTCCCCCCGCCGTCCCCGTCGGGCGGGGTGTCGCCGAGGGGGAACATACAACGTCATGACCTTACTGCGAGGAGGTGCTCTGTGGTGATCAGGGTCACGAATGTCGCGGCGAACAAGATTCGCGAATCCATCGAAGCCGAGGGGAAACCCAGCCTCGGCTTGCGCGTCTTCGTGGAGGGCGGCGGATGCGCCGGCCTTCAGTATGGTTTGGTGTTCGAGGACGCAGAGCAGGAGGGGGACGAGGTGATCGGACAAGAGGGATACAAGATCCTCGTCGATCGCTTCAGCGCCCCGTACCTGGACGGCATGACCATCGATTACGTGACATCGTTGCAGGGGGCGGGATTCAAGATCGAAAACCCCAATGCGACAGGGAGCTGTGGTTGTGGGAACTCATTCAAGATCTAGCCCTCGAGCCAGGGCGGGCGGTCAGCCGAAGGACACCGGGCGGCGGAGGCTATTCACGGTGAGCGAAGCCAACCTCGTTCTTCCCCGGCTCTCGCGTTTGATACCGGTGCTGCAGGACCGGTTCCGCTGGCTCAACATGAACAGGCCGACCACGCGCTATCTCGTCAGGGAATTCAACTTGGTCGATGATTCGATCGTGGACCCACACTACTTCCGCACGTTGATCGGCATCCGGAGGTTGATTCGGCAGGCGGACGATCTCGGTGTGCAGATCAAGGATATCGGAACCGGTCTGGTGGATTTTCCGGCACGCCTGCATGGACGCGATATCCTGTTGTGCTGGAGAATCGGCGAGAGCAAGGTCCGATTCTGGCACGATCCCGAGGCAGGGTTCGTGGGAAGACATCCTTTGCCCGATCCGGGGCTCGACCCGTCGGAGGGCGAGGGCGATGGACATTAGACGGTGACGGCCCCTCCGGTGCCTACGCTAGCGCAGCCGGTGCCAGCCCCCGGCTTCCAGCGGACATCGGCCGGTCGGCTCGAAGGGAGAATCGCCCTGATCACGGGGGGCGGAGGCGGCATCGGGCGGGCGATTGCGCTGCGATTCGCGCGGGAAGGAGCCAAAGTGGTTGTCGCGGGGCGGCGCTCCGATCCGCTGCAGGAGACCGTCGCGGAAATCCGCGATCGCGGAGGCACGGCGACGCTGGTCCGCGGAGACGTCTCCAAGGCGGATAAGGTCGAGCTGATGGTACAAGGGGCGATCTACAACTTCGGAGGACTCGATATCCTCGTGAACAATGCCGGGATGTTCATCGAGGGAACCATAGCCGATCTCGATGAGAGGAAGTGGGACCGGCTGTTCGGTGCCAACCTCAAAGGGGCGTATCTCGTATCGCGGCAGGCCCTGCCGGCCATGAGGACGCGCGGAGGAGGTTCGATCATCAACAATGCCTCGATCTTCGGGCTCGTGGGGTGCGCGCGCAGCGCCGCGTACTGTGCTTCCAAAGGGGGATTGATCCAGCTGACGCGCGCGATGGCGATCGATCATGCGGGCGAGCAGATCCGCGTCAACGCGATCTGTCCGGGGGTGGTCGATTCCCCGATCATGAAGGACGAGAAGGGGAGGTCGCGGCCGATCGAGCAGGCCGGCAGGACGTTTCCCATGGCCCGCAAGGGCACCGTCGAGGACGTGGCCTGTCTGGCCCTGTTTCTCGCATCTGACGAATCCGCCTGGATGACGGGCGCCGTACTCGGTATCGATGGCGGATACCTGGCGTCGTGACCCGGCTTCCATCGCGTGGACTGGAGGAGGGTCTCGCTGATGCCTGTCGACCTTGATCTGTTCGAGCCGTTCGATGAACTGATCGAGATCGAGGTTCTCGGACACAGGATTGAAGTGCCGGAAAATAACTGTCTGCTACGGTCCCTGCAGTACGTCCTGGGTGAGGCGATCGCCTATGGCCGGTTTTGCTGGAACGATGAGTGTGGGAACTGCGAGATGACATGCATCTTTCCGGATTCCAGGCGTGAAAAAGTGGTGCGGGCCTGCCAGGCGCGCGTGTGCCGCGGGATGAAGGTGACGGCGGTGTCGGAAGAGGTCCTGATTGATTTCGACTGAGGGGCGCCGGTGCTGAACATCCACTTCCCGACGCACGCGCTGGCCGGCCGATGCAAGGCCGGCCTCACACTGCACGAGGCGATTCGCCGGATGGGACATGTCCTCGATTTCGCATGCGGGGGTAACGCGCTGTGCGGCACCTGTTGCGTGCGCGTCGTGGAAGGTCTCGAACACCTGACACCGATCGGAAAGTCCGAAGCCGAGCAGTTGCTCGTGCTGGATCTCGGGCAGCCCCATCGGCTGGCGTGCCAGGCGCGGCTCCGGGGAGAGGGGGGACGCCTGACGGTCGTCAATTGCTGAGGGAGGCGTTGTGCCCGCGAAGAGCGTGATCTTTTTCGATGTCGGCGGGACGCTTCTCCAGGTGAGCCCATCGGTCGGGCACATCTACGCGGACGCCTGTGCGGCGCAGGGAGCCGAGGTTGATCCTTCCCGCCTCCAGCGGGCCTTCGACGATGCCTGGGTTTCGCTCTCGGCGGAGGTGCCTTTCGGTCGGGATCGCTACAGCCTTTACGACGACGGGGAAACAGGATGGTGGAAGCGCGTCTGCGAGCGCGCTTTCGACGCGTGCGGCGTGGGTTTGCCACGACGACCGCCGGTAGAGCAGCTCCGGGCCGTCTTCGCCAGGCCGGGCACATGGCATGTCTACCCGGAAACGCGTGCGGTGTTGACCGCGTTGAAGCAAACCGGCTATCGTCTCGGGATCATATCGAACTGGGACAGCCGGCTGCCGGCCTTGCTGGCGGCGCTCGGGCTCGCGGAGTTCTTCGACTGCCTGGTTCACTCGGCGGGTGTGCGCCGCGAGAAACCTCATCCGGCCATCTTCGCCAGGGCCGTCGAGCAGATGGGGGTGGAGGCCTCGCGCTGCGTGCACATCGGCGATCGCCTCGACGAGGATTACGTGGGCGCGCGCGCGTTCGGTCTTGATGCCCTGCTACTGGCTCGGCGGGGGAGAGACCCGGAACTGGGTCGAGAGGTGGAACGGTGGGGGAACAGAAGCGATCTCGTCGGCGATCTGCGCGAAGCCCTGGGGCGCATCGTCGTCCGACCCGCGGAGAAGAGCTCTCCGCCGCGGTGTTGATGCGGCGGGGGATGGCCCTTTTTCTCGAGGGGGTGGCGAAATCCACCGGCCAGACGCAGCCGGGCCACGCCTCCCTGCAGCGGGCGTCCGCCCGCCTCGCGAGAGCCTGGAACAACGATCTGCTCTCCGGTTATCGCCAGCAACCCACGGCCATCCTCACGCCGCTGGCGGCGACCAGGAGCCGGGAGCTCGTCGCGGTACGCGACATCGCGTTCTCCTCCATCTGCAAGCACCATCTCCTGCCCTTCGAGGGTCGCGTTCATATAGGTTACGCGCCGCTGGGACGCATCACCGGTCTTTCCCGGCTCGGCCGGCTCGTGGATTGCCTTGCGCGCCGCCTCCAGCTACAGGAGACGCTCACGCGCGAGATCGTCGATGCGGTCCAGGAGAATCTAACGCCTGCCGGGGTGGCCTGCATCGTGGAAGCTCATCACAGCTGTTTCACCGCACGGGGCTCGCGCAAACCGACCAGCCGGATCGTGACAGCCGCCTTCAGCGGGGTCTTCGACCGCAACGCCCGCAAACGGCGCGAGCTCCTGCTCCTGCTGGGCCGGATACCTCCCGAGAAAAGAAGATGATGCCGGAGCCGACCAATGCGGCGCCTGACTGCCCGGGCCGGGGGGCCGCCTCTCGGGATCGACGCGCTCGGGACGCCGCCGGTCAGAGGGGCAGGTGCGTGAGAGTGACGAGGTAACGACCCGTCAGCTCGCCGATGATCACGGCGATCAGGGCGACGTAAAGGATGCCGGTGGCCGACTGCGTCGAGGCGATCCTGGCGGTGCGCCAGGCCATGAAGGTGAAGGCCAGCGGCGCGAGCAGGCCGAAAGCGACCTGCAGGATCAGCAGGACCAGGACGAAGGGATCCACACCGCCCGCGGGAGGCGCCGCGCTGCCGGTATCCAGGAGCAGGCCGACCAGCGGCCCCAGCGTCGCCCGGTGGAGCGTGACGCCGATGGCGACCACGAGGCTCCGCGCGATGATGGCTCCGAGGCAGAGCAGGCAGAGCCTCTGGAGGTATCGTATCGCGAGGCCCGGGATGTTCAGGTAATAGTGACCGAGGATCATCGCCATCAGGACCGATCCGGTCACCAGACCGGCCGTGACGGCATCAAGCGAATACAGGAGCCGGGAGAAACCGGAGACGTCGGTGGAAGGGATCAGCGCGATGGCGTCTGCGATGACCCCCGCCAGGCCGGCGGCCAGGCCCGTCACCATGAGAAACGACCCGGGGGCGAACCGTCCGAGATGGAAGAACCCGGCGGCCACGAGCAGGCAAGCCGTGCAGGCGAGAAACAGCCACGGCACCGCGGTGCCGGAGCGATCGCCGGGCCACTCCAGCCCGATTCCACCCAGAACCAGGGCGGCGGCCATCGCGACCGATAGCTGGAAGAACTTTCGGCCGGCGGCGCGCGGCGGCACTGCGAGCAGGATGATGAGACAGCCCACGGCCGCCTCGGTCAGATATAAAGCAAGCACCGAACTGCCTGAGTCATGGGGACTTATAGCTTGACACCGGTGAGCCGGCCGATATAATTGATCACGGACCGTATCGGTCCGTCTTTCCCGCACCGGATCTTGCCGGCTCGTGATGTCGGCCATGATCGCATACGCAGGGCCGATGCGGGAGCGTGAAGTATACCATCTGGCAGCGGAGGTGCGGCGAAGATGACCGCCGGAAGTCAGAGCGCGATCCAGCCACTCGACCAGGAAAGCAGGCCGAAGCTCGGGCTGCTCGATCAGCGGTTCGCTCCGAATATCATCACGACGACGATCGACAAAATCTTCAACTGGGCCCGGCGATCGGCGCTCTGGCCGATGTCGTTCGGTCTCGCGTGCTGCGCCATCGAGATGATGGCGACGGTCGCGTCGCGATACGACATCGACCGGTTCGGGGCCGGCGTCTACCGGGCCACCCCACGGCAGTCGGACCTGATGATCGTCGCCGGCACGGTGACCGAGAAGATGGGGCCGGTGGTCAAGCGGCTCTACGATCAGATGCCGGATCCCAAGTGGGTGATCTCGATGGGAGCGTGCGCCACCTGCGGGGGGCCGTTCCCCACCTACAGCACGATGCAGGGGGTGGACAGGGTCGTCCCGGTGGATGTTTACATCCCGGGGTGTCCCCCGCGGCCGGAGGCTCTTCTGCACGGGATCCTGAGATTACAGGACAAGATCGACAAGATGACAATCACGCGCCGGTAGGCTCGGGAGCCGACCCGGGAATCATCGGGACAAGGGTGACGAACGCATGGCGATCGTGGTAGACCGCAGAATCGGTGTCCTCAACAGGCTCTACATCCCGGGGATCGCGCGGGGGATGTGGATCACGTTGAAACATCTTTTTCGCAGGAAGGTCACCCTGCAATACCCCGAGCAACGCTGGCAATTCCCCGAGGGGTTCCGGGGTGTTCCGGCACTGGTGAAGGACCAGAAGGGGCGAACCAAGTGCGTGGCCTGCTACCTGTGCCAGTTCGTTTGCCCCCCGAAGGCGATCACCATCGAGGCCGGCGAACTGGAAGGCGACAAGATCGAGAAGTATCCTGAAGAGTTCGAGATCAACATGCTCCGCTGTATCTATTGTGGTCTGTGTGAGGAGGTCTGCCCCGAGCAGGCGATCTTCCTGACGGGCGAATACGAGGTCGCCGGCTCGACACGATCGGAACTGATTTTCAATAAAGACAAGCTTCTCTCCATCGGGGGCGTGCGCGAGGATCCGATCATGAAATGGGATCATAAATGACGGCAAGACCGGGCATCCTCGGATCCGGGTTGTCGGCGGAATCGGATCGAAAAGTCCAGGATGCTCTCAAAGCATCCAGCGAGGGGCTGTTCCTGACGAGGCTCGCCGACGTGGTCGCTTGGGCGCGCAAGTACTCCCTCTGGCCGATGCCCCTGGGCACGGCCTGCTGCGCCATCGAACTGATGGCCGCCGCCGGCCCGCGGTATGACCTCGCACGGTTCGGAGCCGAGAGACTCTCCTTCTCGCCGCGACAGGCGGACTTGATGATCGTCGCCGGCACGATCTCCAAGAAAATGGCGACCGCACTGCGGATGATTTACGACCAGATGCCCGAGCCGAAATGGGTGATCGCCATGGGAGCCTGCGCCTCCTCGGGCGGGATGTTCCGTTCCTACAGCACGGTCCAGGGCATCGATCAGATCGTTCCGGTGGATGTCTACATCTCGGGGTGCCCGCCGAGGCCCGAGGCGCTGCTGTATGGCCTGCTGATGATCCAGGAAAAGTTACAGCGCAAGACGGCCTGACGTGCGTTCCGGACCCCCTGCCCTGCGCGCCTTGCTCCACGAGCGGATCCGCGCCGAGGGGCCGATCCCTTTCGACCGTTTCATGGAGACGGCGCTCTATCATCCCGTTCACGGGTACTACTGCCGCCGCGGCGTGACTACCGGCGCGGCAGGAGATTTTTACACGAGCCCCGATGTTCACGAGGCGTTCGGCCGACTGGTCTCCCGCCAGATCGCGGAGATCGCCGACCTGGCCCTGGGGGAGGAGAACGGATCCTTCGAGATCGTGGAAGCGGGACCAGGGCGCGGTGCCCTGGCACGCGATATCATCGCGGCGCTGGCGGAGGAGAGACCCGACCTCGCGCGACGCACGACTTACACGCTGGTCGAGATCAGCCCCGCGTTGAAGGATGTCCAGGAGGAGACGCTCTCGGGCGGGGCCGCTCGCGCGATGAGAGGCATCGCCTGGGCCGGGTGGCCGGAGGTTGTGGATCGGCCGGTTGCCGGCGGGCGGCGCGTGTGCGTCATCGCCAACGAGTTTCTTGATGCGCTTCCGGTGCATCGGGTCGAACGTCGAGGAGATCGTCTGCTGGAAGTCCACGTCACATCGGATGGTGAAGGGTTTCGCGAAGTGCTGGAGGAACCGAGCTCTCAGGAGCTGGCGAGCCACCTCGCCATGCTGGAAGGCGAACACGGTATCCGCCTCCTCGAAGGGCAGCGGGCGGATATCGGACTACGGGCGCTGGACTGGATAGCGAGCCTGGGGGATCTCTTCGGTGCCGGGGGACGAGGCGGCGCCGTGATCATCGACTACGGACATCCAGCGCGGGAGCTATTCGACCCGGCCAGGCGGGATGGTACCCTCATATGTTATTACAAGCACCGCACGTGCGGGGATCCGTACCAGCGGGTCGGGGCGCAGGATATGACCGCCCACCTGGACTTCACGTCCATAGAGCGGCGGGGGAGGCGGGCCGGATTCGATGTCCGGGGTCCGATCACGCAGATGCGCTTCCTTGTTGCCCTGGGACTGGCGGGGATGGTGGCCGACCTCGCGCAGCAGGGCGACATGCTGGCGCGCCAGCGCGATCGACTGGCGATGCACGCTTTGATGGCGCCGGGAGGAATGGGGGAGATCTTCAAGGTTCTCCTGATGACGCGCGGTCTCGCGGTGTCGAGCCTCCTCGGCGCGCGCGATCCGTTCCGGACCGGGATGTCGAAAGAGGCATCGAGGGGATGACGATGAGCGAAACCAGCGAATCGATGGCCACGGCCGGACTGCCCACACGCCATGGGACCTTCCGGGTCATCGCCGTGTCGCGTGATGTGGTCGCGGAGGACCACCTCGTCGTGGTGAAAGGAGCCGTCGCGGGCCGCTCGGCCGTCCCGGTGCGCGTGCATTCGGAGTGCCTCACCGGCGACGTCCTGGGATCGCGCCGCTGCGACTGCCGGGCCCAGCTCGAAGGAGCCCTCGAGCTCATCGAGAGGCGCGGTCTCGGGGTTCTGATCTACCTGCGGCAGGAGGGCAGGGGGATCGGCCTGTTCAACAAGATCCGAGCCTACCGGCTGCAGGAGCAAGGACGCGATACTGTCGAGGCCAATCTGGAGCTGGGCTTCGCGAGTGACCTGAGGAGCTATCAGGACGCAGCACGTCTGATTCGTCTGCTGGAGGTGGAATCCGTCATGCTGATCACCAATAATCAGGCCAAGATAAACGGGGTGCGGCAGGAGGGGATTCGCGTCGAGGGCCGCATCCCCCTGGTCGTGGAGCCGGACGAGCATAATGCTCGTTACCTGAAGACCAAGGCGCTCAAGCTGGGTCATCTTCTGGGCCACCCGGCCCGGAGCCATCCGGAGCAATCATGAACGAGAAGCAGGACGGCCGCCCGGTGGTTTGCATCCCCTGGGGGATGGACACCGCCCGGGCCGAGCGTGCCGGATCAGCCGGAGGCACCGTGGCCGGGTCGAAAGCCAGGTGGTTGGATGGACGCTGAAGCCGTGGTCGAGGCGGTGCAGGGCGTCGTGGCCCGGGCCCGGACTCTCGAGGAGGCGCTCGAGTCGACCACGCGGGTCGTGCATGAATCGTCGCAGAAATACGACTGGACGGGGATCTACCTGATGGATGGTGCCCACGAGCTCGTGCTGTCGCGCTATGTCGGGGCCCCCTCCCCGCACACGCGGATTCCCCTGGGCGAGGGGATCTGCGGGGCCGCGGCCAGCCAGAAGGGAACCATCATCGTTCCCGATGTTCGCGCCGATCCTCGGTACCTGGCGTGCAGCATCGAGACGAGATCGGAGATCGTGGTGCCGATCCTCCACGGGGACGCGGTCGTGGGGGAGATCGACATCGACAGTCACACGCCGCATGCGTTCGACGAAACGGACAGGAGAATGCTCGAGCAGGTGGCGGATCTCCTGGCCCCGCGCATCGCGCGGGCCGTGGTGACGCCATGAGTCTCATCCGTGTGGGTCGGGTCGAAGATCTCCCGCCGGGCCGATGCCGGTCGGTCCGTGCCGGAACCCGCCGGATCGCGGTCTGGAACGTCGACGGCAAGTTCTACGCCGTGGAGGACGCCTGCCGGCACATGAAGGCCCCGCTGTCGACGGGACGATTGGTCGGAACGACGCTGACCTGTTCGTGGCATGGCTGGAGGTACGATGTCACGACAGGTGCCTGCCACGATCGCTCGCGCGGATGTCTTCGCACCTACAGCGTGACGATCCGGGACGGGGAGATCCTGGTCGGTGATGAGGAAGGATCGCGTCGTGAACCGGCCGGCGAGGGGGGCGAAGAGGATTTTCCCATGCCCGTTTTCCGCAAGTGATCTCCCACCCGCGCGTGACCGGGGTCATCCTCGCCGGTGGGCGTGCGACCAGGATGCAGGGGCGGCGCAAGGGCTTTCTCCCTCTGGGGACCGAGCCGTGCGACCATCCCCTCGGGTGGATCTTGCGGGTCTTCGAGGGCCGCTTCGCCCGCAGCCTCGTGGTCGTCGCGCCGGGCGCCGCGAGCGATCTCGCAGGGCGGATCCCGGAAGATGTTGCCGTCGTCGCGGATCGCATCCCGGGCTGTGGTCCGCTCGGCGGCCTGCATGCCGCCCTGAAGGCCGTCAAGACCCCGCACGCGTTCGTGTGCGGCTGCGACATGCCGTCCCTGTCGGGCCCGCTGATCGACTTCCTGGTGAAGCGTGTGCGTGAAGGACATCCACTGATTCCGATGCGGTCCCATCGACCCGAGCCGCTCCATGCCCTCTACCCGGTTTCCTGCGTGGCTGAGATCGAGCGCGCCTTGCGGGCCGGGACGCGGAAGATGAGTGACTTTCTCGCGCGGCTGGCGGTGGATTTCGTGTCGGAGGAGGAATTTCAGGACGTCGCCGGGGCCGCGTCCTCGTTCGACAACATCAACACACCCGATGACCTCGAGAGGCTGCGAAGCGCGCGCGAGGGGTGCTCGCCGTGAAGATCATCTCCGTCGCGGCCCCGGGCAACTCATCGGGCAAGACCTCGACCATCGCCGCGATTCTGGGCGCCTTTCCCGGGCGACTCGACGCCGTGAAGTTCACGACCGTCTTCAAGGACGGCGTCAACTGTCCGAGAACCGAGACGGCCTGCGCCTGCCGGACGTTGCGCGGCCCATTCACGGTGGTGACCGAGCGGAGGATGCTGCAAGAGGAGGGCACTGACACGGGACGCCTGGCGCGCGCCGGAGCGCGCTCGGTCCTCTGGTGCCTGGCCCGCCAGGGGTGGCACCGGCAGGCCTGGTCTCACCTCAGGGCGGGTCTCGTGGGAGAGACGGCCGAGATCATCACCGAGGGAAACAGCATCGTCCCGTTTCTCGATCCGGACATGTTGATCATGGTCGTCGATCCCGCGCTCGCGCGGGAGAGATGGAAACCGGATTCCTGGGAGCTGATCGAACGAGCCGATCGGGTCGTCATCAACGATCATGGCTGCCGCGATGAGGCGATCGCGATTCTTTCCGGAGAAGTGTCGCGGCATCGAGCCGGCGAACGCCCGGCGATCGAGGAGGTCTCGCGGCCGCTGGCCGGTTGGCGGGATCGGTGGCTGCGCGAGACCCTTGCGCAGTTGCTCGACGATGGAGTCAAGCCGGTGCCATGAAGCTACGCGGCCATCTCCTGTGCTGGTTGCACCGGCTGTCGATCGGTTTGATCCTGGGTGCGGTCGTGATGGGGTATGCGGCCGATTACTCGGAAACGGCGATCGGGACCCATGTGTGGGCGGGATTCCTGTTCGCGGTGATCATGGGCTTCACGTTCGCCATGACGGTCTTTTATTTCGCCGGCCTCGGCGTCGGGATGCGGCAGGCGGCCGCGGGCCGTGCCGACCTCGCGAAGTACCTGGAGCGGGCGGCGGCGCTGCGCAAGCGACTGGCTCTGCCCCTGGGGCTAGCGCTGGTCACGCTGATGGCCGCCGTCATCCTGGGAGGCGGGAGCCAGACGAGAACCCTGCCCGATTGGCCTCATCACCTGTTCTCCCTGGGGGCTCTTGTCTCGACGATCTACGCGAGCTGGAAGTCGGAGCGCTCCATCCGGGCCAACGAGAGCCTCGTCTCCCGGCTGGAGGCCGTCCTGGAAGGGATCGAGCGACCGGCCGGCCGGGCGGCCCCGGGGACGTGATGGAGCGGTCATGCTACTGGTCGTGGCGGAGGGGCCCCCGCGGCGGGTCGGCGGAGTCAGCCGGCGCCGCTGTTCCGAGTAGCGCGGAGGTCGCCGTGGTCGGCGCGGGGCTGGCCGGTCTGGCGGTCGCCTGGCGGCTCTCGAGACGTGGTATCCGGCCGCTTGTCCTGGATGCGCTCGCCGATCCCGGCGACGGCTGTTTCAGCGGCTGTTGCGATGGCATCGTGGAGGTGGCCACGCCCATGCTTTACAGCCGGGCCGTCGGGCTGCTGGGGCCCGGCCGGGCCCGGGCGATCCTGGAGATGAGCCGCGAGAACGCCCACTTGATCCGGGAGTTCGCCGGCACGCGGGATGTCGGCTTCAGAGCCTGCGGCGCGTATCATCTGACGACGGATCGCGCGGAGTTCGAGGAACTGATCGCCTCGTGGCGCAGCCTACCCCGGCATGCCGGCGGACAGCCGGCCTGGGAGCCTCTGCAGGGACCCTCCGAGCTGGAACGGACCCATACCACAGGATTCATGGGGGGAGTTTTCCGGCCGGAGGATGCCGCCGTCGACCCGCTGGGCTTCATCGATGCTCTGACGCAAGGGATCACCGAGTGCGGCGCGAGCGTTCACCGCGGGGTGGCCGTCGAGGCGATCGACGACGGCCGTGGCGGGCGGCTGGCCTTGCGGATAGCTCGAGGGGTCATCGAGGCGGAAATGGTGATCCTGGCGGCGGGAGCGGGGAGCCCTCGCCTGAACGAGTGGCTCGGTGAATGCCTCACCCCGGTACTGGGACAGGCCGTGGCGTGGACCGGGTTAGGAAGGATGGGGGACGAGGCCCAGGTCCCGGTGTCGGCCAACTTCGACCATGTCCGGTTCCGCGCCTTGCCTGCGGCAGTGGGGCGGAGCACCGATCTCGTCGCGGGGGTGACACCGTGGTCATTGAAAGGGTCCGATCCGCAAGGGCGCGAGCATCGCCTGCGACCGGAGCTGCTCGAGAGACTCGAGCGCTACGTCGGGGATCACTATGAACCCCTGCGCGCGCGAGGACAAGAGCGACCGGCGCATCGCTGGGCGGCTCATGCCGCCCACAGCATCGATAACCTGCCCGTGGTGGGGACGCTGCCTGGCCGGCCCCGGTTGATCTGTTGCGGCGGATTCTCTGGCCACGACTGGGGCCTGGCCTTCGTTGCCGCGCGGGATCTCGCGGCTGCGATCGATGGAGCGCGTCTGTCCGCTGTGCTCGAGACGTTCTCGCCGCGACGCTTCATCGCCGGCTGAAGGAATTGCTGGCGCGCCTGAGAGCCCAGGCCGCGTGGCGGCGCAAAGACACGGGCTCCTTCTTGTCGGCTGCGACCGCGCTCAGTTCGGCGATCGCATCGCGCCGAGCACGAGCGTCGCCGGACCTCGCCGCCAGGCGGTTGCCGAGGGCGATGGCGGCGTTGCGCTTCAGTCCTTGGTACGTGGCGCGCTTGATGGCCGAGCCGCGGAACCGCTCGAGATAACTCGTGTGCGACAATGTGAGCAGGTCGGTGAGCGACGGACTCGACCAATCCTCACGAGGCGTGAAGGCCTCCGGCAATGACCGGGCGGCGGTCGGGGCGTTCCAGGGGCACGCTTCCTGGCAGGCGTCGCAGCCGAAGACGCGCGTCCCGAGGGGGACGCGATAGGCGTCCGGAATATCGCCTCGCAACTCGATGGTATGGTAGGAGATGCAGCGGCGGCTATCGACTATTCTCGGCTCGACGATCGCCTGCGTCGGACAGGCCTCGATGCACAGAGTGCAGGCTCCACACTGGTCGGTGGCCGGCTGATCAGGTGGCAGTCGCACGGTCGTCAGGACCACCCCGAGGAAGAAAAACGATCCCATATCCTTGTTGAGGATCAGCGAGTTCTTCCCCACCCATCCGATGCCGGCTCGGGCCGCCCACATCCTTTCGAGGATCGCGCCGGTGTCGACGTAGGCGCGGGCCCGGTGTCCTGGTGCTCTCGACTCGATGAAGGCTTCCAGCTCAGTGAGTCGTTCCCCCATGACCTGGTGATAATCCTGGACGCGGGCGTAGCGCGCCACGATCCCGCCTTCCGGAGCGGCTGGCTCCGGCGCTCCGGGAGAGTCGTAAGAGAGGGCGACGACGATCAGGGAGCGCACGCCCTCGAGCACCGTGGCCGGTTCGAGCCGCCGGGTGCGGCTGGTCTCCATCCAGCGCATGCCGGCGTGCATTCCCGCGTCGAGCCATCGTTCGAAATGACGTGCCTCGTCCGGGACAGCCGCGTTGCTGAACCCGACGCGCTCGAAGCCCAGGGAGAGCGCCTTGGACCGGATGGCACGGCCGAGGTCGGCCGGATCGACCCGCGTTGTCCCTGAGCCCGTCATGGATCCACGCCGTGATCGGTCGTCCCGACGGAGGCCCGACACCGCTCAGAAGGATGGCTGGAGATCCTCGGGAATCTCCAGGCCGTGGAAGTTTATCTGCCGGCGGCGCTCCTGATCGTCCAGCTTGTCGGAGATATGACCGTGTTGATCGATCTCGCCCTCCGCGTAGCACTGGTAGTGAAACCGGCAGAACCCCATGAAGTAGAGCGGATCACGGCAGCGGTACACACCGCCGTAGCTGCTGAGAAAGGTGCAACGCGATGCTTCGGGTTTCAACACGTCGGCCAGGCTATTCATGGCGATGGGCCAAGTCAAGTGGGCCGTTCTATCAGATCCGCGCCAACCCCTCGGGACAGGAGCGCACCAACGCACAGCGTTCACAATGTGGTCGGCGTGCCTTGCAGACAGCGCGGCCATGGTGGATGAGTCTCAGGGAGAAGGTGTTCCACTGATCCGGAGGCATGATCTGCATCAGGTCCTGCTCGATTTGATGCGGCTGGGTGGTCTGGGTCAATCCGAGGCGCCGGGCGAGCCGGCTGACGTGCGTGTCCACGACCAGTCCGGGGATGCCGAACGCCTCGGCGAGGACCATGTTCGCGGTCTTCCTGCCGACACCCGGCAATTTCACCAGCTCGTCCATGGTCGACGGCACTTCACCCGTGTGGTCGCGCACGATGACGGCGCAACAGGATCGGATGGCCTTGGCCTTGTTGCGGAAAAAACCGGTGGGACGGATCTCCTCTTCCAGCTGTGAGAGAGGCAGTTCCGCGTAATCTCGAGCGGTTCGATGCAGGCGGAACAACGAGGCTGTGACCTCATTGACACGGGCGTCGGTGCACTGCGCCGAGAGGATGGTGGCGATGAGCAGTTCGAGGGGATTATCGAACCGCAGCGCACAGCGAGGACGGGGGTACTCGCGCTCGAGCAAGGAAAGAATGCGCTTGACACGGGGTTTGTCCATCGGGCGGCCTCGTGCGATAGACGTGGGCATCTAATTCCATCCGGTGTGGTGAAGCCAGCGTTGGTTGATGTCGGTATGGTTCATGGTTATTGCTCTCCCGAGATACCGTCCCCCTGGGCGACGTCCTCGACCGGATCGAGGGGATGTATCACGAGTCCCGTGGGGACCTTGGGATAAAAGAACGTGGATTTCTGGGGCATCCGCAGACCCGCTTCCGCCACGGCCTGCATGTGGGCATGGTCGGGGGCGTTCAACAGGAATGCGAGCTGATCCGTCGAGCCATCGACCCAGGTGACCGCCTGTTCGATTTCCGGCGTATAGCGGAGCCTTGCGCCGCCCCGCGAGACATCTTCGGAGACGCCGAGCAGCGGCTCGAGGATGGCGTGGTGGAGCACCTCCACGTCCAGTCGGCGCAGCGGTTCGGGGAGCTCGGCGAGCGGTGAGGCGCCGGCCTCCGCCTGTTTCCACAAGAGCAGAGAGAACTCACCGCCGCCGGCGTAAAGGCCGATGGCGGGGCGCCCTGCTCGGGCCGCTTCGCGCAGGAGGTGGCGGATCTGCTCGGCACGGTGCGCCGGAGCGTCGAAAAGGAAGCGTTCGACCTCGAAGTGCGACTCGAGCTTCTCGGCGAGAGCGGCGCTCTCCTGCGCCGGGATGCCGCGCAGAACTCGATGATAGGGGAGAACCGACAGCCCCGGGGCGTCGATGTTGCTGACGTAGGCCATCTGGTAATCGTAGCTGCGCGGTCCGGCCGCGCAGGGCGTCCGCGATCTCCATCGATCCCGCAGGCAACGAGCGGCAGCGTAGCGATGGTGTCCGTCGGCGATCCAGAGTTTGTGTGATTTCAGGCCCTGCAGGACACGCCCGGTCAGGGCGGGATCCGCCAGCCGCCAGAGGCGCGTCTCGACCCCGGCATCGTCCACGGCGCGGTTGTCGGCGGGTCTCTTGCCTGTTTCCTCGACGAGGCGCGACATCCCGCCCGCAGGGTCCGCGTAGAGGACAAAAATGGGAGACACCTGGGCGCGTGTGGCCGCGGTGAGCTCCATCCGATCGGCGCGCGGGGCGTCCATGATCTTCTCATGCGGCAGGACGATGCCCGTCGCTTCCTCCTCGATGCGCAGCAGGCAGATGAATCCCCACCGCACCCTCGCCGGCATCCCCGGCAGCGAGTAGCGCTGGGAAACGACATAGATGGATGGGCGGTCATCCCGGACCAAGATGCCTTCGTCGACCCAGCGGGCGAGGCGTCGTGCGGCTACGGTGTATTTCTCGGGGACGTGGCCCTCGGGCAGATCGATATGGATGACGTTGTGGGGATCCCGCGCGCGCAGATCATCGCTCAGCGTTGCGGAGATCACATCGTAAGGAGGCGCGATGACGGCATCGAGGGCGGGAACGCGGGCCGTATCGTAGAGCAACCCGCGAAACGGTATCAGTGTTGCCACGGACGATCTCGCCTCAGCTATCCGAGTTGTTGAAGGATGGAGGACGCATTATCCTGGGCCAAGGTTTCGGTGTCAAGATGGGGCGGGAGGCGAAGGGCTCGTCCGCCTAGATCGTTCGGCCGAAGTTCGCGGCCAGCAATGCGAGGTCCATGCCGTCGACGAATCCGTCGTTGTTGAGATCCGCCTCGGGCCGGAACGCGGTCGTCCCCTCGATGGCGCCGAACGCTCGGGCGAGGATGCCGAGATCGGCCCCATCCACGCGGCCGGAGCGATTGATGTCGGCGACAGCGGGAGAAAAGTCGATCCGCAGGGCCGCGGGCACGCTCGCAGACTGACCGTCCGGATTCGTGAGAACGAGATCGCGTGTCCCGAGCGGGGCGGCGCGGTCGGCGGTGAGGTCGATGTGGATCTCCCGATCCGACACGACGTCGACGCGACTGACGCTCACGCCGGGACCCAGCGACACCCTCGCTCCGGGACGGAACCCCGATCCACTCACGACCAGATCGGTGGCGGCGCCACCCTGGAGTAGGGACCCGAGCGTGGCCGTGGCCGTGGGCGCGGGGTGGCAGAATTGGGGGGCCGAGACCTCCACGTCGTCGATGTACCATCCGGCGCCCGTGACCCCGACCAGGAGAAGTTCCACGATGTCGTTCCACAGCCTGAAGCGGAGCCGGATGACCTTGCCCGCGAAGGGGGTGAGGTCGAAAACCGCCTTCTCCCACGAGACGGTCGAACCGGAGAAGACGGGGGTGCCGATCGGCAGCGGCTGGCCATTCTCGTTGTCGGTCGTATCGGGGTATCCGCCGATCGGCGCGATGTAAACGGGATCGTTCTGGCCGGGGACTTCCAGCTCCAGGAAGGCCGCGTCGTCGATCGAATTGGGCGGGTCGCTGGCGAAGACATCGTACCAATGCCAGAACGTCAGGCGCGGGGAGACCGCTCCCGCGAGGTCGATCGGCGGCGACACGAGGGTGGCGTTCGTCCCGCCCAGGTAGGGGGCATCCAGCCCCGTGCCGAAGACCGATTGCCCGGAAAAGGCGGTTGGGGGCCCCAGGGTGGGGGTGCCGCGTTCCCACTGGTTCCGGAACCCCTCCAGGCTCCAGCCGGGATCCGGTCCTTCCATGTCATCGCTGAAGAGGACCTGTTTCGAGAAGTTCTCGACGAACAGACCATCCGCTGGTTCCGCCGCGACGGCACGGATGCCATCGACGTTGCTCGATGTCAACGTCGCCGCGTACGAGCCGCAGGGGGCAGCCCCCGGGACGAGGAACTCGTGTTGTGTCACCAGCCGCAGATCGGCCGCCGTCAGGGGAGGCCCGGTTGCCGGCGCCAGAGTTACCTCTCCGGTGGATGGTTGATCTGTGACCCACCGGACCCGGATCGCGCTGCCGCCGGTCGGTTCAAGCGAGATCCCGGTGATAGCGGGAGGATCGCACGATGATACGGTCATCGACCGGACCACCGTGCGGGGCTGTCCGGTCCCGTCATCCGCATCCAGATAGGTGGCGCGCAGGGTGTCACCGGGACGCGCCCGCAGGGTCCCGGGCGCACCCGATGCGCTGAGCGAAACCGTCCCGGTGAACAGGCCGCTGTCGATGCCGGCTTCCACCATCGGAACCTGCACCGCCGCGGGACCGCCGCTTGAATCGACCGACACTGCGGTCGTGTCGGCCGCCAGCGGATCCTGGTCGAGATCCTTGTCGTGCAGGGCGATGTCGATAGATGCCTCGGCGCAAGTGGCCGGCTCGTGGTCGAAAACCAGCCTCCCGGCGCGGCACGCCGTGTCCGCCGAGACATCCACCTTCTCGATCCGCCAGCCGGTAGCGGTGGGCGCTACCCCGCTTTCGATGAAGACACGGAACCGGAAACGAGCGGCCGAGGGGTCGCCTCGCTGCAACGGGGAAAGATCGAAGAGCACTGTTTCAAGGCCCTGCGATGTGCCGTTGAATCCTCCGATCCGCGTGCGGAACGGGTCGGACTCCCTATCGATCAGCCCCGGGTATCCGTCGATCGGATCGAGAGGGATCCACCGTACACCGTCCCAGCCCTCCACGCGGCCCCCATCGCCGCCCGGGACGATGCGCGGGAAGTCAAAGCGATGCGTTATCGACAGGATCGGGTTCGAGAGCCCGTCAAGATTCATGGGAGGCGAAACCAGGACGAAGTCAGTGTTCGGCTCTTGGCGGGGACGGTCGTATGTGCCGCCCGGCGCGTGGGAGGCGGCGCCACCGGCGATCGTCCAGGCGTCGCCTTGCCCATGATGCTTCCATCCCGGGGCACCAGCGGTGAAATCCTCGGAGAGCACGCCGAGGCGGCTGTTTGTCGTGATCATGCGCAGACCCGATTGCGCGTCGTCGCGTGTCAGGTTCCCCTGCGCGTCGCGGGACGCCACGGTGAAAGAATACCGTGTGCAAGCGTCGAGACCGGTTACGGTGATCGCGTGCGATACGACCAGTTCCGGCGTCGAGATCATCAGCGGGAGGGCGGGATCGGTGCCGTACAGCAAGCGAGAGTCCGCCGGTTGCGATGTCGTCCATTCCACCCGGAAGGAATGGGGGCCCAGGGGGGTCGTGAGAACATCGCTGATCGTGGGCGGGGAGCACTCCGTCACGGGGGCCGTGGCGACGGCGACGCGTGCGGTGCCGGTGCCGTCGTCCGCGTCGTCGTAGCGCGCCCGGACGATGTCGTTCGGCTGGATCGCCAGGGTCCCGGGGGCGTCCGTCCTCGAGAGCAGAATGGTGGCTCGGAAAACACCACTGGAATGGGCGGATTCCCCCAGCGTCAACAGCTCACCGGCTGGTTCCGCGAGACTCGTCAGCAGGACGGTCGCCTGTTCGGCGCGAAGAGGGTCGATGTCGAGATCGCGGTCCTGCACCTGGACCTGAAGGTCCTGGTCCGAGCAGGATAGCGCGTTCTGAGCCAACCGGATGATCCCCGCATGGCACGCCAGGTTAACCGCGACGCGAACGTCGTCGATGTACCAGCCGTTGCCCGGCGGGCTCAGTTCGGCTCGATCCTGCACGAGGTGAAACCGCAGGCGGATCGTCCGCCCCACGAACGCGTCCAGGAGGAACTTCGCCTGTTCCCAGCGGCCGGTCGACCCGGCGTACGCCCGCGCGCCGGGTGGGGTGTACGGATTCCTCGCGATGAGGTCGGGGTATCCACCCACCGGCGTGATGTAGGTCCACGTCGCCCCGTCGTCCGTGCTCACTTCCACGAACGCCCCGTCATCGAACCCGTTGGGAGCACCGCTCGTGGTGATGTCATACCAATGCTGGAAGGTCAACGAAGCGGTCTCGCCGTCCGGCAAATCGATCGGCGGGGTGACGAGCGCGAGGTCGGCCCCTTGCTCGTAGGGTCCATCCAGGTCGGTCGCCCACACCGAGCCGCCCGACAGGGCGGTCGAGGGTGCGCTGATGCCGTTGCCCAGCGGAGCCCCCATCTCCCATTCGTCCAGCGATCCGCTCAAGCTCCGATGCGTCCAGCCGCCCTCGCCCGCTTCCATGTCGTCGGAGAAGCGGACGGCCGGGCGGAAGGTGCCGAACGTGAAGGGAGTGCCGTTGTCGTCGGCGCTGGAGGCGTTGGTGTGCGCATCCCGCGAGGAGACGATGAATGAGACGGGCGAACAGGCGGTGAGCCCCATGATCGGGACGCTGTGCTGGGTGGTCAGCACCGGATCATCGGCCACCAATCCCAGCGAGGCGTCAGGACCGTACTCGACCCGCGAGGTGCCCGGCTCGTCGGTTGTCCAGGTGACGACGGCGCGATCAGGGCCGCGCCGGGTCACGCGGACCGAGGAGATCATCGGTGGCGTGCAGTCGCCCACGGTGACCTGCTCCGAGATGATCCTCGATTGCGTCGTGCCGTCGTCGCTGTCGGTGTAGGAGACGGTGATGACGTCGCCCTCCGAGACGGTCAACGAGCCGGCGGCGGGAGCCTTCGCCAGGGGCAGGCTCCCCGTGAAAACATGGCTCGATGGGGCCGTCTCCGTCAATGTGGCCGCCAACGGGCCGTTGCCCGTGGGGGTGGAACCGGTGACGGTCACGGATCCTTCGATGGCGGGATCCGGATCGGCGTTACTGTCGAACACGGTCACCTGCAGGGGCTCATCGCATCCCGGTGCTGCTGGTGTCGCCACGATGCGAGCGAACGGACAGGGAGTTCCCTCGGTCGGCAGGGCCACCGATTCGGGGCTGAAGGCGCTCTCGTTGCCGAACCCGTCGAAGGCGGTCACGGCGATGAAGTGCGGAGAACAGGTCGTGAGCGACGTCAGGTCGAGCAAGGTGATCCCATCTTCCGACCGCACGGGGGAGGATCCCTGCGTGGCCTCGATGCCGGTATAGGAGGGACCCGGAGAGTCGTCATCATAGTAGACGCGATAGCCTTGCAGATCCGGCGCGTCGACGGGCGTCCAAGAAACCGACACCGTCGCCGAAGCATCGGCGGCGGCCGTGACACCGGTGGGCGGCGGCGGCGGCGCACAGTCCAGCACCTGCGCCGACACGGTGGCTACAGCGGGCACGCCCCCGCCTTCATCCTCGTCCGCGTACCGGATCGTGAACTGATCCCCCTCGGCGACCTCCAGCGTCCCGGCGGCCGGGTGAGGGCTCAGGGGAAGCACGCCGCGGAACTGAGCGCTGCCGGGTTCGGTCTCCGAGAGGGTGAGATCCATCTGCCGGCCGGCGGCGATCGCCTGGACCGTGGCCGTATCGAGAACCGTGGCATCGGTGTCGAGGTCGGTGTCGTAGAGGGTGACCCGGACCGGTGACGAGCATCCGTACTGCTCGGAATCGATGACCAGGCGACCCTCATGGCAGGACGCCTCGGCGGTCACTTCGACATCGTCGATGAACCACCCGGCCTGGCGGGGCGTGGATTCCCCCGCATCCTGCCAGAAATGAAACCTGATCCGGACCAGGCGCCCCGCATAGGGGGACAGATCGAAAACAGCCGGGATCCAACCGTTTGTCACACCGGCGTATACTTTCGAGCCGTCGGGCAGGTAGGGGTTGTCGCGATCGATGAGATCGGGATAACCACCGGGAGGGTCCAGCGCGGCCCATGTGGAGCCGCCGTCACTGGAGATCTCCACCCAACCCCCGTCGTTCTCGGACCGAGGCGGATTTCCACCCCATATCCTGAAGAAGTGCTGGAAGGTCAGCTCGGGCCGCACCGTGCCGCGCAGGTCGATGATCGGCGACGTGAGAACGGCATCGGCCCCCGTGCTGTAGTCGCCATCGAGATTCGTTCCCCACACGCGCGCGAGCGCGGATGTGACGGGGGGCCCGGCGGCCGGGAACCCGAGCTCCCAGTCATCCGCCGCCCCCGGGCTGAGGGCCCGGTGGGTCCAGGCCGAGCCGAGTGCTCCCATGTCATCGCGAAAGACCTCCATGCGCCCTCCCGGGCCGGTGGAAAAGCGCACAGGGTTGTCCGGGCCCTCGCCCACCTGGCCTGCCGCGTCGGTCGACTTGACGGTGGCGGTATGGAAAGTGCAACCGGGCAGGCCGGTGAGTCGCATGGAATGGTCCATGACCGGTTTGGGATCCGATTGGCTGCTGGAGCGGTCCTCGCCCGTTCCGAACAGAACCGTGCTGTCGGCGGGGCGGTCGGTGCGCCAGGTAATGGTGGCCTCGGAAGCGCCGGTGCGAGCCACGCGGATGTCGGTGACGGTCGGGGGCGAACAGTGCGCCGGAACGGAAACGGACCGCGTGACCGGCGTGCCACCGGCCGCGTCGGGCAGCGTGAAGCTGGCCTCGACGGTCAGGCCATCGGCGACCTGCAGGACACCGTCACCGGGAGCAGGCGCGGTCGCCCGCACGTCGATCGTCCCGAGGAATGCCCCGGTCATCGGTGGATCCTCCTCGAGGATGGCTGTCTCCCGATCGGGGCCGGCCCGCAGGGTCACCAGGGCCCGTCCGAGGCCGGTCAGCCGGGCATCCAGCAGATGCACCGAGAGATCGGACCCGCAGTCCGCCCGCGGTGGGGTCAGCGAGAGGCGAGCGGTCCGGGTGGGCGAGCGGGCGTTGCTGATGTACAGGGCGAAATCCTGGTCGGTCAGTCCGGGCAGCGAGGGGATCCCGTCGCCGGCGATATTGGCGGCGGTAACGCGGACGGTCAGGCGTTTCCGCCCGGCCGGCAGGATCACGTTCTCGACGTTGTTGCGGAAATCGGCCTGCCCGCCCGGTATGGAGAAGCCATCCTTGAAGACATTCCCGCGATACACGGTGCTGTCGGCCTGGACGAGCAGATCGAGATCGTTGACCCAGGAGGAGGCTCCGGGCTTGCCGGGCGCATCGGTCCAGACCAGGGTCACGGCCACCGGGCGGGACGGATCGGCGACCAGGACCGGGTCGAATACCGCCTCCTCGCCGGTGGAGCGAAAGACGATCTCCTGGTCCGAGACCACACGAGCATGCTCGGCAAGCAGGCTGCCGAGGTCGACCCGGCCCCAGCCCTGATCGAAGCTGGGCCGGTGGGAGACATTGCTGGTCATCGTCCCCATGTCGCGCGCGTGATTTATGAGCATCGCCTTGATCATGGCGGGACTCGGCTCGGCGCCGTAGTCCCGCTCGTAAGCCTCCGAAGCGATGGCGGCGGAGGCCGTCACATGGGGTGCGCTGTGGCTGGTGCCGGAGGACCAGTTGAGGACATGCTGTCCGGGCGGGTAGTAGGCGTCGCAGACGCCGACGCCCGAGTAATCCTGCGCGCTGGAAGCCAGGGACTGGATATGGCTTCCGGGCGCCACCAGATCCGGCTTGATGCGGCCATCGGCCGTCGGTCCCCGACTGGACAACAACAGTAGGTCGTTCACATTGTCAGCGGAGGAACTGTCGACGCCGCACCCATCGACCCCGGAGGGACGGAAGTTCTCCGAGGCTCCGACGGTCAGCACGTTCTTGGCGGTGGCGGGCCAGCCCACGGTCATCCTCGACGGTCCCAGGTTCCCCGCGGAGAAAACCGGCAGGAACTGCTGGTCGCCATCGGTCGAATCGCGGTCGGCGTCCCGCACAAGAGCGTCGTATTCCGCGCTGACGGTGTTGTACTGCGCGCCACGGCTGCCCCACGAGTTGTTCCCGATGCGAGCGCCCCCCTCGAACGCCCCGCGGACGAGATCCGTGAACGAGACGGCCGTGCTGAAAACTCCATCACATCCGAACACGCGTGTCACGCCGATGCGGATCGAGGGGGCCATCCCCAGCCCCGGCAGGTAGCCCTCCGGGTCGACGAGCGAGCTGCCCGAGACGGCGAGGCCGGCGATGGTCCCGGCCACATGCGTCCCGTGACCCGCACAGTCCTGGAGCTGGCCCTCGCCGGTTCGGTCGACCGCGTAGGCGATCCGCCCTTTCAGGCCGGGGATCTGGATCTGGGTGCCTCCGGTGTCGATGCCGGTGTCGGTCAGATCGACGACGATCCCGCTGAGATCGCCGAACCCCTGCGACGCCAGCCAGGAAAGATAGCCGGGCGCGAGGGGCCTCTTTCCTTCGACCAGCCCCGCCGAGGTCAGATCGCTTCGTTCATCGTGCAGGACAGGTCTCTCGAACGGCTCCACCCAGAGGACCTCCGGATACGACGCCAGCCGCGAGATCTCCTCGGCCGGAAGCGAGGCGCGGATGTGGGTGAGCGGGCCGAACCGCTCGGCAGGGGAGCGGATCGCCAACGCCTGCGAACGGATCTCATCGAGGATCGCATCATGCCGGCCGGCGGCGGCGACCTGGATACTGACATCGGTGGGGTCGGAGGAGGAGACGAGGTCCGGACTGAGCCGATCGGCGCGCGAGAGCGTTTCGTGCCATTGCAAGGGGAGATGGGCGGCGGACAGGCCCGCCGGATCGTCGATCCACACCAGGTAGGCGTCGTGCGGGACGTAGCCGAGCACGCGTGCCCGTGCGGACTTCAGCCGCTGCA
>JBHHZN010000003.1:0-27521 GCA_046758155.1 Acidobacteriota bacterium
GCTCGAAGGTGTCGGGATCGACGATCCGGACGGCGACGCCCGGCAGCGGCTGTCCCACGAACCCGCGGTGCGAGCCGGGCTGGTAGAAGCCGGCCGCGCGGTAGTCGGGCACGCTGACGGCGATGGCCGGCGAGCACTCGGTGGCGCCGTATCCTTCCAGCGGCCGTATCCCGAAGTGATCCTCGAAGGAGCGCGACACCGACTCGGGGAGCTTCTCGGCGCCGGTGAGGACGACGCGCAGCGAGCCGAACTGCGCCGGCGTGCACCGGCGCATGTACAGTTGCAGAAACGTCGGCGTCGCCAGCAGGAAGGAGACTCTGTAGCGCTGCACCAGCTCGCCGACGGCCGCGGCATCGGTCGGGTTCGGGTAAAAGACCACGGCCATCCTCTTGGTGAGCGCGAACCAGAGCGTCAGGTAGCCGAACGAGTGGAACAGCGGCAGGACCCCCAGGACCGAATCGGACGGCTCGACGCGGAAGACCTGGGCCAGCGCCTCGACATTGGACGCAATGTTGAAGTGGCTCAGCTCCACCCCCTTCGGATCGCCGGTGCTTCCACTGCTGAAGATGATGGTGGCGGTGTCATCCACGCCGATCCGCCGGCCGGCTCCACAGGCCCGCTCGAGCCATCGCGCCGGGGCCAGCAAGGCCAGCACCCACGCCCAGGCGCGCTCCCTCACCCCGATGCCGCCCGCGATCTCCTCGATCCAGATCGGCTCCAGATCGGCGGGCCATTCCAACTTCGCCTTCTGGAGAAACACCCTGCTTGTGACCACCCTCGTCAGGTCCGCCTGGCGCGCGGCCGACGCCATGCCCGCCCGGCCGGTCGTGAAGTTGAGGTTCACGCTCACGCGCCCCGACAGGGCGGCGGCCAGGTTCACGAGGCCCCCGGGCACGCCCGGCGGCAGCAGGATGCCTGCGTTGCCCCGCCTCCCCCATCGCCCGCGCAACCGCCGGGCGAGCGCGACGGCGCCGGCGAGCGCCTGGAGCCGCGAGAGACGCGGGCGGGCCGGATCGGCCATGACGAAGCTGAAGGGATGGCGGCGGCAGACCCGGATGAAGTCGGCGTGCAGCGTTCGCATGTCGGCCTTGCGGTGCATCCATGCCGCCTCGCCCAGCTCGTGCACGCTGCGGCGCACCACCTCCAGGGGTGTTTGCGGCGGCAGGGCGGCGCCGAAGGAGACCGTGACGGGGTAAGGAACACGCCGCGGGAGCTTCGTGATGAACCGCCCGCCGGCCCGGCTGAAGATGCTGCCCCAGACACGATCCAGGCTCACCGGGATGATCGACACCGGCCGGTTCTTCAAGATCCGCTCGAAGCCGCGCCGGAAGGACAGGAGCATCCCGGTGCGCGTGATCTGTCCCTCCGCGAAGATGCAGACGAGCTGCCCCTCATCCAGGTAGCGGCCCGCCTCGCGGAAGGCCCGCAGGATCACACGGGGCCCCCCCGATGGGGAGATAGGGATGGCGCCGAGCGCCTTCATGCACGGCTTGAGAAGAGGATGATTGAAGTACTCCTGATCGACGATGAAACGCACGCGGCGATCGAGACTCGCCAGCAGGAACAGGCCGTCGGCGAAGGAGACGTGATTCGGGACCAGCAGCGCGCCCCCTCTGCGCGGGACGTGCTCGCGCCCGATCACCTCCAGCCGGTAGAAGGTGTGCGTCAACAGGATCAGGACCAGCCGCAGCAAGGCGTCCGGAAGAAGCCAGAGCGACCAGACGGTGCCGGCGATCGTCATCACCGCCGCCGCGAGAAGGATCTGCGGCGCCGACAACCCCATCCACGCCAGCGCCTGCACCCCCAGCGAACCGGCCAGGACACCGGTGAAGATGAAGACGTTCGCCAGGGCGATGACCCCGCCGCGGCGTCGGGCCGGAGAACGCCATTGCAGCAACGCGTCCATCGGCACAACGAGAAGCCCGCTCGCCAGCCCCAGCAACGCCAGCAGCACGAGCGTGCCGCCGAACCCAGGGGCGAGTGCGCCCAGCAGCAGACTCAGCACACCGAAGCCGAGCGCCCCGAGCGGGATCAAGCCGTACTCGACCTTGGAACCCGACCACCGGCCGGCCAGCACCGTCCCGCATCCGACGCCGAGGCCGAACACCACGAGCAGCGCCCCGGCCTGCGTGTCGCCGAGTCTCAGATACGCTTTGCCGTAGACGAGAATGTCCTGGCCCAGAAGGCTCGCGATCCCCCAGAAGAAAGTCAGGCCGAGGACCGTCATCCCGAGGATCCGCTCGGAACGCATCACCGACCAGGCCCCACGGATCGTCTCGGTCATGCTCGCGTCGCCGCGCGACGGCGCGACGCGCGGGACGCGGCGCGACGCCACGAAGCCCGCGACGGCCAGCACCGTGAGCAGGGCGCCGGCGAGCCACGGCCGATCGCCGGTCACGTCCAGCAGCGCGGCGCCGCAGCCCGTCCCGACGATGATCGCGAGGAAGGTCGTCATCTCCAGGAGGCCGTTTCCGGAGGACAGCTTCTCGTGCGGGAGGATCTCCGGCAGGATCCCGTACTTGGCGGGGCTGAACAGCGCGCTTTGCGTGCCCATCAGCGCGAGGATCACGAGCAATAACGCTCCGCCCGCAGGCTGCACGACAAGCGTCAGCGTGCCAGCCGCCATCAGGAGGATCTCCACCGCCTTCAAGACGACGATGATCGAGCGCTTGCTCACCCGGTCGGCGAGCGCGCCGGCCGGCAACGAGGCCAGCAGCAGCGGAAGGGTGAAGATCACGAAGGCCTGCGTCGTGCGCGTCTGCGACGCCGCCTCGAACTCCGCCGAGCCGGCTCCCATCTGCAAGGCCAGCGCCCGCATGCCGAGCAGCGCCACGAACAGCTTCCAGGCGTTGTCGTTGAAGGCGCCGAAGAACTGGGCGAAAAGAAGACCGGCCAGCGGCCGGCGCGCTCGATCCCCCACGGCCGGCTCAGCCGCCACGGCCTCGCGCAACGCGCGGGGCCTCCGGCTGATCACCGCGGGACCGGGGTGGGCCACGACGAGCCACCATCATTTTCCTTGTTTATCCGATCCGTGCCGGCGGGTCAATACAACTCGACGCCCCAGACCGCCGGCCCGCCCCCGGCGGATCTCTTCTCCTGGGATCCGAGGAGAGCCTCCTGTGTAGCTGTCTCCGTGCGCCCGGAAAGCCCGCCTTGCCGGGCGCCGCTCACCGGCGGCGCCTGTCGAGGAACCCTACCACCGAGTCGCCCGGCCCGGCCGCCATGCGGAGCTTTTCTGGCCAGGGGAGATCACGCAGCGATTCTTGCCTTCTCGGCCGATCCTTTTCCGACCGGGCCGGTCACTCCCACTCGATGGTTCCCGGAGGCTTCGTCGTGGCATCGATGGCGAGCGTGCTCACCGGCTCGAAATCCATCACGGCCTCGCGGATCTCGGCGGCGCACTCGTCGCCGATCCAGGCCGGGCGCGCCGTCATCGCCCGTTGCGAGTACACCGGACGAATGACGACCGCCTCCCGGCCCCGGCCGTCGAGGCTGACGGGCACCAGCACCGTCGGGCACTGCCAGATCTTGCGCATCAGTCCGTGCCGCCGCAAGGCGCGCATGACAATGTCGTCGATCTCACGCAGGAGATCGAGTCGCTGCCGTGTGACGGTCTCCGGCACGAGTTGCGCCTGCTTCAGGTCACGCCCCGTCAAGTCGTACAGGCACCGGTTGAGGCCGTGCACGCGCTTGGTGAGGCCGGTGGCGATCCGGGTGATCTGGTCCCACCCGGGAAAATCCCCCGTCACCAGCACCGGGTGCTCGTAGCTGCGCAGGTCGGCCTTCACCCCGACGGAACGCACCGGCAGAGGAACACCGTGCAGGGGGGTATCGCGGAGAACCTCCTCGATGGCGGCTCGCAACCGCGGCTCGTCGTAATTGTCCGGCACCTCGCGTTCCGCCGCCACACGGATGCCGAGGCCCGGGCCGGGGAACGGGTGTCTCTCGATGCACTCGGCCTCGAGGCCGAGGGCCCGTCCCAGCTCGCGCACCTCCACCTTGTAAAGGTCTCTGATCGGCTCGACCACCTTCCCTTGCCGCATCATCTCCTGGATGATCGGCACGCGGTTGTGGTGGGTCTTGATGACGTCGGCGCGTTTCGTCCCGCCGCTTTCGATCGTGTCGGGGTAGATGGTTCCCTGACCCAGCAGCACCTCACCCAGCCCGAGCTTCTCCGCCTCGCACTGGAAGACCTTCACGAACGTGTCGCCGATCGCCCGGCGCTTCGCCTCCGGATCGGTCAGTCCCTCCAGCGCCGCCAGGAACTGCTCCGAGGCATCCACGTGCCGCAGGCAGGAACCCAGGCCGAGCGACGTCAGCCTGTCGATGACCTGGACGCTCTCCTCCCTGCGCATCAGGCCGTTGTCGATGTGAAGCAGCCGCAGGCGCGATACGCCGAGCGCTCGCTCGAAGAGCTTGGCCGCCACGGTCGAATCCACCCCACCCGAGGCCAGCAGCAGCACGTCGCGCTCGCCGACCTGCTCGCGCACCGCCGCGGCGCGCTCCTCGACCTGGTCGCCGACGGACCAGTCGCGCGCGGCGCCACAGATCCCTATGACGAAGTTCTCGAAGATACGGGGGCCGCACGGCGTGTCATCCACCTCCGGGTGAAACTGCAGGCCGTAGAGGCGGCGTTGCGGTGGCCCTGGCGGCTGTCGGCGCCGCCGGTCGAGTAGCCTATCTCGACCAGTCCGCCGTCCAGCCGCGTCACCGTGTCGCCATGGCTCATCCAGACAGTCTCCTCCGGCGCCAGCCCCTCGAACAGCGGCGATTCCCCCACAACGTGCAGCGTGGCGGCGCCGTACTCCCTCTTGGTGTGCTCGACCGCCCCGCCGGCGTGTTTCGCGATCTCCTGATGACCGAAGCAGAAACCGAGCACCGGGATACCCAGGTCGAGCACGCCGCGGGTCCAGCCCGAGTCCTCATCGTGGGCGCTCAGCGCGGGGCTGCCCGAGAGAATGATCCCCTGGTAACGCCGGAAGGTCTCGACCGGGTCGTCCGGGTCGCGGATCTCGGCGTACACGCCGAGCGCCCGCACCTTCGTGGCGATCAGGTGCACGTACTGCCCCCCGAAATCGAGAACCGCGATACCGCGTCGAATCATCGTCCTCTCCACGTCGTGCCCGCCGCCGTATCCGTCCGCGCGACCGGGCATCGCTTCCATGACCCTCGTGAGGACTGCATCATAGAGGAAAAAACGCTCCGCGTGTACCTCGATCCGGCCGGCAGGATGACCGTCCGGCACGGGACTACCCCGACCCGACCCCGCCTCGCCCGTCTCTGAAAGGCCGCAGGAGGTTGCGCGCCGTCTCGTGCGATGAACGGCCGCGGCCGCGGGAGCCTCCTCGCGCGGGAACGGCCCCGCGCCACCGGCCCGGGCGCGGCGGCCGATCTCCCGGCTCGGCTGAGCGATGGCGGCTCCGGGCGTGGACGGTCAGCACACAGCGCGCGCACGCCGAGGACTCTCGCCGGCATCGACACGGTGGGGGGGCATCGCCGTCGCGATGACCCATTTCATTTTACTCGTCCCGGCGCGTGCTGTGGTAGCATTCCAACTCGTGGGTGTGGCAGGCCTGCTCGGCTTTGGTGCTTTTCACCGGCTCCGTGGCTATTCTCGATGACAGGAAATGATCCGCATCGACAGATGATCGTGACGCATCGAAAGTGGCTCCTGTACGCTGGCGCGGCCCTGTCTATCTGCGCTCTCGGGTTCGCCTCCCGTTCGGTGAAAAAGGCCGCCCTCGACATCCAACCCGGTCCCACCGTCATGAGCCCGGAGGAACTGGCCATCACCGACGACGCCTCCGCGGGAATGCAGCACGGCGTGATCCTGGTCGAGGAGACGGTTCGCGACGATAGCGGGAGCGAGGTACGGCTGGCGCATCATACGCGCGCCAAGATCCTGTCGAACGAGGCGCGCGGGCTCGCCGACATCACCATCCCCTTCAACTCCGCCTCGGGAAGCCTCAAGAAGTGGTGGGGCCGGACCATCCACCCGGATGGATCGGTACTCGAGCTCGGCAAGGACGAGCTCCGGGAACAGACCCTCGTGAAAATACGCGGAACTCGGGTGCGGGTCCTGAAAGCGGCGCTACCGGGAGTCGAGCCGGGTTGCGTCATCGATTACGGGTACGTGCTCCGAGGAGGCCCGTTCTTCTCCACTTCCCGCATCCATTTGCAGAGGCAGTGGCCCGTCCGGGAGTTCCGGTATCAGTGGTTTCCCTACCTGTCGTATCCCAGCCAGTACTTCGTCCGGCGCCGGCCGAACATGGATTTCAATATCATGCGGGGAAAAGGGGCGGTGATGTTCGAAGGCAAGAATCTCCCCTTGTATGTGGACGAGCCGTGGGCGCCTCCGGACGACGTGGTCCGGGCCGGTGCGACGCTGTTTTACGAGTACTCGCGAACGAGCGAGGATCCCAACACTTTCTGGGACGACGTCGCCCGCGGTGAGACGGAGGGACTGAGGGCTTTCCTGAAGAAGGACAAACCCCTCGAGAAAACGCTCGCCTCCATGCAGTTGCCTCCCGGCGCGCCCCTCGAGGAGAAACTTCAGGCCGTGTACGCCTGGCTCGACGCCAACATCAAGAACCGTTCCTTGCTCACGGCGGAGGAGCGGGAGAAGATCGAGGAGAAACGAGAGAGCAAGAAGTGGCGCGCGCGCGCCTACGCTGCGCGCGAGAAGAACACGGCGGCCGACGTGCTCGCCCGCGCGGAGGGCTACGCGAGCCAGATACGCTCCTTGTTCGTGGGCTTCGCCCGGGCCCTCGGGGCGCATGCCGACCTCGTCATGGCGTGCGACCGCGACTACCGTTTCTGGGAGAAGAAACTGCTGACGGCCGACCAGCTCGACTACCGCCTCGTGGCCGTCCGCGCGCCGGGAGCGCCGGATGAGGAGGCGACCCTCGTGGCGCCGGGTTCGGGCCTGCCGTACGGGATGATCCCCTGGTGGCTGACGCCCACGCGGGCTCTGCGCGTGACCTCGAGCGGGGCGCGTGAGATGTGGTTGCCGCACTCCGCCGCCCGGCAGAATGTGTTCGAGACGCGGGCAACCATCGCCTTTGCCGAGGACAACTCGACCGCCCGCGTGGACTGGACGGCGAAGGGCGCCGGCGAGCGCCACTACCTGGACCGGCTGATCCTGAGATTGAGCAAACCCGAGAAGCGCGAGGATGATCTGGAGCGTCAATGCGGCGCCGGGGGTGATCTCGAGGTCCTGGAGGCCAAGGCCCCCGATCTCGCCGATTACACCGCGCCGTACCGGCTCGCTTGTCAGGGGGAGCTGGTCGACCTCGACATCGACGAATCGGAGGATGAGTTCCTGTTCGAGTTCCGGGGACCCTGGATCCCCTCTCTCCCGGAGTTCTCATCTCCCACGCGCGTCCACCCGGTCTTCTTCCGGTATCCCTTCATCGACCTGACGACGGTCGAGGTCGCCTCGCCCGCCGGGTTCACCCCCCGTCAGCCGCCTCCCCTCGTGAGGTTCCAGACTCCCTTCGGCACCTACGGGCGCAAGATCACGAAGACCGCGGGCGGGTATCGCGTCGAACGAGCTGTCGCCCTGCTGGCCTTGACCGTCAAGGCGGAGGATTACAAGGCTCTGCGCGCGTTCCTGGAGAGGATCCGGGTGGCGGACCACGCGATGCTCGAGTTCGGACGGAAAAAGGAGGCGTCATGAGGACACGCCGGCTCGGTCTCGCCGCATGCGCCGTCTTGCTGCTGGGCCCGGGGGTCGTTTCGTGGGTGTTCGCCGGACTGCCGAAGTGGGCCGAACCGATCGCGAAGGCCGCTCCTCCCCTCCCGGAAGGTGTTGCCCCCTATCCCTCGCGCGTCCTGCTCAGCGAGGTGCGCTACCAGGTTCTTCCCGACGGCTCCCTGCGCATCCGCAGGAGGCTCGCCTCTCAGGCCCTCAGCACGGAATCCGATGAGATCGGCACGGGAGCCTTCGCGCTTCCGCACCGGCGAAAGATCAAGACCACCAAGGCATGGCATGTCCCTCCGGGAAAGAGGACGGGCAGGAAAAGCCATGCCACGCCGATCGACTTCAGCTCCGGGGACGTGTTCCTCACCGACTCGAAAGTCCGCAGCAAGAGGATCCCGGGAATCAAGAAGGGATCCCTCGTCTTCTTCGAGTTCGAGGCGACCGAGATGCCGTACTTTCTCTCGCTGACTTATACGTTTTTCGAGGGCGCGCCGGTGCGCCTGGCACGGTTCGAGCTGGAGACTCCGCCCGGCTGGCAGGTCAGCTCGGTGTGGCTCAGGCAAGACGGGCCCGATCCAGCGGTGAACGGCAATGTCCGCAGCTGGGAGCTGCGGGACCTGCCGGCCCCCGAGGTCGAGCCGCTGGGGCCGGATCCCTCCCAGGAGGCGCCGATGCTCGCCATCCATGTCATACCGCCGGCCGGCACATCGGGGGGCCCGGCCATCTTCCAGGACTGGGCCGCCTTCTCGCGGTGGTACGACGAGCTGGCCAAGAAAAGAGCCGAGGTCACGCCGCAGATCGAGGCGGCGGCCACCAAGGCCCTCGCCGGGGCGGGTGAGGATCCGCTGGAGAAGATCGCCGCGACGGGCAAGTATGTCCGCGATCGCGTCCGCTACGTCGCCGTGGAGCTCGGCATCGGAGGCTACCGGCCGCACGCGGCATCCGAGACGCTGGCCAACCTGTACGGCGATTGCAAGGACAAGGAGACCCTGTTCCAGTCCCTTCTCGCCGTGGAGGGGATCACGACATATCCGGTCCTGATCAACCTCACGGAACCCGACACGGTGGCCGACACCATTCCCGTCGGTGTCTTCAACCACCTGGTCGCGGCCGTTCGTCTGCCGGACGGGCTCGATCCTCCCGCGAGGTTCAATCCCGCGATCATCGACGGCGGCGACCTCGGCCGGCTGCTGATCGTCGACACGACGGATGAGCGGACGGCCATCGGATCCCTTTCCGCCAACCTCGCGGGCAAACGTGGGCTCCTCGTGGCGGGCTCCCACGGCCGGCTGATCACCCTCCCCGAGGATCCGGTCGCCCACAGGGTCGTCCGGAACATCCGGTCGGTGCGCCAGGCCGACGGGTCCGTGTCGGTGGCAAGGACTTCGACCTACATCGGCCAGTTCGCGGCGGAGGTCCGCGCCAGCTACGGGACGTCGTCGGAAGACCGCAGGCGCGCGGTGGAACGCAAGATCCTGCAGCTCTGGCCCGGCGCCAGCGTCCGCGACTACAAGGCGGAGTACGAGACGGCGGAGGGGGCCTTCGTCGAGACGGTGTCCCTGCAGCGCGACACCCTCGCGCTACCCGGCACGAAGAGGGTCCGGCTCTTTCCGGGGGCGGCGGACGACATCGACAGAGTATCCTTGCGGAAGCGCAAGACCGGGGTGGATTACGGCCACACCATGACCATCCGCTACGAAGTCACGTATGATGACCTCCCGTTCGCTTCCCTCCCGTCGCCACGGAGCGTGCAAGGAGACGGGTGGTCGGTGGAAACCGCCTACAAGCAAGGCGAACTCTCCCTCGAGGCGACATGGGAAGTGAGGCTGCATCGCACGCGCTTCGACCCCGACCAGTTCCCCGAGCTGCGAAAGTTCTGGTCCGCCGTCAAGTCCGCTGCCCGAGCAACGGCGACCCTGGCGGAGTCCCCGGCGGAAGACCACGGCTGACTTTCTCCTCCGCCCCGGCCCGCCGAGGTCCCCACTGCGCCGTGTTGTCCGTGGAAATGCCGCTGCGAATCCTTGCCGCCGGCAGCACCGTACCGGGGCCCCACTTCGCGGATGAGCCCTTCCCGGCAGCCGGCCACCCAGCCGGATCACCTCGAGAGTCGCCGGCGGCGAGAAGACGGCGGCGCGACCTGACGGTGAGAGACGATTCTGGCCGGCGGCTTGCGTCGTGAGTATCCTGGTGGCATGGGAACGCGCCAACACTCCCTCCATCGTGTTGCCGCGGCCACTGGATCTGAACCAGACGGAACACCCCGTCGAGGAGGAACATGATGGACCGGAGGATGCGGCCGTCGGGCACCCCCGTCGCGCCGGCGATGATGGTGCGTCGGCGCGCGCGCGCGCCCGCGGACAGGACGGGGCCACGGCGAAGGCCAAGGGGCTCGACGAGGTTCACGGGACCTCGTTGCCGCCGGGCCGGAAGGCCGGCGCAACCGGCGCCTCCTTCGGTGATCTCGCCGTTCAGGCCCCCTCCGGGTAATGCAGTGCCCGAGGCTGTCGACCCCCTCAGCGGCCGGGCGGCCCGGCCGGCTTGCGCTTGTGGCCGTCATGGCGATCGCCCTGCCGGCGGCATCCGCCCCCGGACTGCTGGCGGGATCGGGAGCACCGGTCGTGAGGGCGAGCCGGACACCGGAAGGGATCCGGCTGGACGGGCTGCTTGATGAGCCGGCATGGAAGCAAGCCGGTGTCATCGCGGACCTGGTGCAGCAGGACCCGAACCCGGGCCGGCCGACGCCGTACACGACGCAGGTCCGTGTCCTGCAGGACGGCGAGAACCTGTTCGTCGGGGTGACCTGCTCCGACCCGCACCCGGAGTCGATAGCCGTTCACACGATGCTGCGGGACGGACGGATGGGAGGAGACGACACGGTCGCGATCGTCCTGGACACCTTCGGCGATCGGAGAAACGGATTTCTCTTCCAAGTGAACGCCGCCGGCGCCCGGGAAGACGGCCTGGTCTCTCCGCCCGATTCGCTGTCGCTGGACTGGGACGGCATCTGGGACGCCAGGACCCACCGCTCCGACGGAGGCTGGAGCGTCGAGTTCGTCATCCCGGCGCGAAGCCTCCGCTTCACACCCGGCCTGGGGGCCTGGGGGTTCAACATCCAGCGTTTCGTGGCGCGCGACCGGGTCTCGCTTCGATGGGCGGGAGCCACGCTGGACGCGAAGTTTCTCGATCTCAAGCGCGCCGGTTCTCTCGAGGGCGTCGCTGATCTGAAGCAGGGCCTGGGACTCGACGTCACACCGTTCGCAACGGCCCGCGCAACGGGCGGTTTCGGCCCACAGGGGTCCTTCCTGCGGGGCGTCACCGGCGTCGACGCCACCTACAACATCACGCCCGAGCTGACGGGGGTGCTCACCGTCAACCCCGAGTTCGGAGAGACGGAGGTCGACAGCCGCCAGGTCAACCTGACGCGATTCTCGCTCTTTTTCCCCGAGAAGCGGCAATTCTTCACGCAGGGCTCCAACCTGTTTCAATTCGGGTCCGGCTTCAGAACGCGCTTCATCCCGTTTTTTTCACGCCGGATCGGCCTGTTCGATGGGCAGGTCGCGCCGATCGACGCCGGCGTGAAACTCCTCGGCCGGGCCGGTTCCTGGGGGGTCGCGGCGCTCGACGTCAAGACGCGCGGCTCGGACGCGGCACCGGGGACCAACCTGGCCACCAGCAGGATCACCTACGATGTCGACCGCCATCTTCGCGTGGGCATGATCGGGACCCAGGGAGACCCCGACGGCGTCAGTAGCAACAGGTTCGTGGGATTCGACGCGGCCTGGGTGACATCCACCTTGCGCGGGGACAAGAACCTCGAGCTCGACGCCTGGACAGGCGCCGGCGGCGGCGACCTGCCCGACGGCAGGAAGAGCGGCTGGGGCCTGCGCGTCGATTACCCGAACGATCTCTGGGATCTCTCCGCGCGATTCGACGACTTCGGCGATGCCCTGGAACCCGCGCTCGGCTTTCTGCCCCGGCCGGGGACCAGGCAGTACGGGGTCGCAGCGGCCTTCCAGCCCCGGCCGTCCGGCGGGGCCTTCGACTGGGTCCGGCAGTTCTTCTTCGAGAGCCGGTTCTCGAGGGTGGACAACCTGCAAGGACAGGCCGAATCGTGGAGGCTCTTCACGGCGCCGTTCAACATCGTCACGGAAGCGGGCGATCACTTCGAGGTGAACTGGTCGCCGCAGTTCGAGCACCTGGACGAGCCGTTCGAGATCTCTCCCGGCGTGGTCATTCCCCCCGGGTCGTATCACTTCACCCGGTACAGGGCCCAGGCCAATTCGGCGCGGACGCGTTCCTGGAGCGTCGGGTCCACCGTCTGGTTCGGGGATTTCTTCGACGGGCGCCTCACGCAGTGGGAGAAGTTCGTGAACTGGACATCCCCCGCGAGCCGGCTGCGCCTCGAGCTGAATCTGGAGGACGATTTCGGGATCCTGCCCGAGGGCAGCTTCGTCAAACGCCTGTGGCAATTGAAGACGACCTATTCGTTCACGCCGGATCTTTCCATCACCAGCTTCATGCAGTACGATTCGGACTCGACGACCGCCGGCATGAACAATCGTTTTCGATGGACCATCCGCCCCGGCAACGACCTGTTCATCGTCTGGAACCGGGGCTGGGAGCACCCCATCGGCAGCGATCACTTCGACCTGCGGCCCCTGTCGGACGAGCTGATCGTCAAGCTCGCCTGGACGTTCAGAGGCTGACTACGCGCGGGGCGAGCCCGACCGGACACACCGAAGGCAAGCGGCTCCTTGTGGAGATCGACGCGCGTGCCATCGAATGCCCCGGAGCCGTTGTAGCCGTCAGGGGGCGATGACCGATCGAGCGTCAGTCATTTTCCCGCTCCGAGCGGCGTTGATCGCCTCCGCTGTCCGGCCTGGCACCGTCCCTGAGCGGGCACGGTCCGTGACCGATCCCGCTGCGGCCTCGATGCGCGTGGAAGGCGACGCACCTCCGGGCTCACTTCACAAGATCGTACTTCGCGAAGCGCGCGATGTCATCGTCCAGATCGGTGCCGTACGAATAGGCTTGGAGAACCCATTTATCTCCCGGCCGGTAGAAATGGAACTCCATCTTCAGCGGCTGGCGATCATAGGCGACGGAGACGACCATGTAAACGTAACGTTGGGCGATCATTCTCTCTATGACCACCTCATGACCTCGGTACTTGCCGAAGATTGCGCCCTGGGAGACCAACTGGGTCTTTATCTGTGATACCTGGTCACTGACCTTCTCGCTGTAGGGATTCGTCCCGTAGATGAAATCGATGGCCTCGGGCGTCTTGCCCTGTTGCGGGAGATCGAAGAATCGATCCATGATCTTCGCGTATCCGGTTGCATCGGATGAAGCGACGAAGGTGGGAGCCCCGATGATCAGCAAGAGCGTGATGCATCCGCGCTTGATCTGTGCTCTCATATGCTACTCCTTGGAGAATCCGGGCCGTGCTTCACGTCACCCGGGCAGTACGAGGTCTGTGGAGAGAGGCCGGTCTTCCGAACCCATTCCAGGTGAACCTTTCTGGCGGAACTGTAGCCTGCCGTTGCATACGACTGGCGGTTGAACGGATCAAACATCGAAAATTCTATCACGGCCCTGGCCGCCGCCAGAGCGAGCAACGAAACCGGTCGAATCCGTTCCTCCACCCTGGCACGCGGCCGCACGGAGCGGATGAGATCTTTCATGGAGAAAGATCACGGGGAGCGGTACAATACAATGGACGTCGAGGCCTCCGCGATTCGCCGCCATGGATGGAGAGGAAGAACAATCAAAACCATCATCAACAAGACACGCAGACCGATCAGGATCTCGCTGCCCCGCGGAAAGACTCTGCACCTCGGGCCGGCGGGCCAAGGTCAGGTCCACGATGACGCTCTGGAGCGTCCCGCCCTCAAGAAGCTGATCGCAGCCGGCGAGGTTGAAGTCATCGACGAGAACGACCACCCGGAAGTCCCCGAAAAAACCTGGGTCCGGACGGCATATCCGTCCCGCGGCCATCGGGCGAATCAGGGCAGAGCGCGCGGCGGCGATCGCTGAGCCCCCAGGCGGTACCTCCCCGGCGACGACCCGTCGCCACGCCGGGTTCCAGCGCCGGGGGATCGATGCGGGGACGCCCGGGCGCAGGGTCTCCCGGCAGGGATCAGGTGCTCCTGGGCTGCCTCTTCGACTCGAACCCCTTGACGATCACGAACGCCACGAGGGCGAAGAGAAAGAAGATGAGGAGCATCCAGGTGTCGCTCTGAAGCGTCCCGACGACGGAACGGTACAGCTCCAGTGTCCACCGGTCGGACGTCAGGACCAGCATCTCGCCCGTCTCCTTGTCGGGGGTGATGTACTTCTCGAGGTCCCATACCCGCACGCCCCCCGAGATCCCGACGATGTAGAGGGCGAAACCGACGTACCTGCTCCACGAGGTGTAGATCTCCTCGCCCACGATCCTCTCGAGAATCCGGTTCACGGGCCTGCGAAAAATGACGATGACGATAAGACACACCGCGGAACTGACAAGGAAGTTCACACCGAGAAGTCTGATGAACATGGCCTGCCCCCTTTCGTTTTACCATTATCCCCCATCGAATCCGGGTGGGAAACCTGCCCTCACGCGCCCGCGCCGACGGGGACGCAACTGATCTTGCTCGCCGGGCATGGATGGGAGCCCCAGGCGAGGCCGAGCCCCCCATCGACAAAAGAGGACCGGCCCCCGTCGACGCGGTCGCCCAGCGGCAGGCCGGCCGTGGTGGATCCGTTCCTTGCAAGGAGTCGCTTGACACCGACCGCCACGCCTGCCTAGCCTGTGGCAATGTCGCGCAGGGCCCTGTCGAGCTGTCTGCTCGCTTTCGTGTTCGGCCTGGCGGCCACGGGACTCCGGTGCGGCGCCGATCGCGGCCCGGCCGGGCACCCCCGATTCTCCTGGCCCCCCTTTCCCTTCAGCCTGACGAGCCGGGCCGCAAGGGTCCTGGCGGTCGTTTACTCGACCGACAACATCGGCCCCAAATCCACGCTGGCGAGTCTGGGGTATCCCGGCCGCGGGATCTTCAGGTTTCACCGGGACCATCCCCGGATCAAGGTGGTCCTGATGTCCTGCCCGGCGAACCGGTACTCGGGCGAGGGAACTCTCGCCGACTCGCCCGCGGCCACGTCGACCTGGAGGACGCTCGCGCTCGACGACCGCTTCGACTGGATCGAGCTGGGCAACGAGGGATACACCCACTCCCCTCCCGGAGACACCAACCTGGATCACCACGAGTTCGCCGTGATGCAGACCGGCTGCAATGTGGACCACTCCAAGCTTGCGGAGCCCGCTTACTGCCGCCGGCGGATGGATCTCATCCGCCGGGCGTACTCCACGGCTGGCATCCCGAACGACACGGTCGTGCTCCTGCGGTTTCCGGGCCTGGCTTACGGCCCGCAGGCGCTGGAAGCGGCGGTGGAAGCCGGGTTCGTCGCCATCCTGGGGGGGCGGAACCTGCGGGAGGCGGACCGTCCATGGTGGGTCGCCGACACGAAGGGAGAGGAGATCCTCGAGATCCAGGACACCAGGTTTCTCAGGCTCTTCGCCCGCTGGGCCGAACTCGAGGAGGGACTCTCCCAGGGACGGATCACACGCACGGGGGTGGTGGCGAGCCCCGCGTTCCTTGCCGCCGTGCAGCGCGGCCGGCAGTACATCGATCGGGTCGCCGCCGGCGGCGGCATCCTCAACCTCTCGGACCGATGGACCCAGACATTCAAGACAATCGGCGGCGCCCACCCGCGGTACCTCGTCCTCGACGCGGTCCTGACTGACATGGAGGAGCGCTACGGACCGCGTGTCTGGTATCCTCGCGGCAGGGAGCTGGCCCTCTGGCTCAACGCCCGCCACAACGCCCGGGTGACCTGGAACCGGGCGGAAGGGGGCGTTCGCGTCGATGTGAACGTTCCAGATCGGTGGGTCGCGTCCGGCCTGCGTCTGGAGGAGGCCTCCCTGGTCGTGGCTCTTCCGCAAGGTTGGTCCCGCATCGGCAACGTTCGTCTGAGAGCGAACGATGAAGGCTGGAACGATCTCGACCCGTCCCGTTTCTGGCTCCAGGGAAACCGCCTGGCGATCGTCTTCCCGCTGAGGGGCCACACGCAGATCCAGATCGCGGGCGAGCCCTCCTGAGGCGATCACTCGAGTGTGATCGCGTAGACGTCGTCCGGGTACAGCCCGTCGACCCCCTCGCTGTCGATGACATGGTCCGGCCCGATCTGGTGTCCGTTGGCGAGGACCCGGATGCGCGCGGGGACCGGATAGACATCCCAGCCCGCCCCGTCGAGCCGAAGAAGAGCGTAGCCGAAACCCTTGGCCGTGTGCGTCTCATCGACCAGCGTCTTGCCGTCCGCCTTGTACAGCTGCACGACGAAGTCGCACTCGGCGAGCCGGGTGTTGTCGGGGCCGTAGCACATCTGCAGATCGCCGCCTTCGGTGGCGGATGTCCCGGGTGTCCACCTGTCGCGCCGGCGCAGGACGACCGTCAGGAAATGCGTTTCCGGCCTGGGGTAGACCCGGCAGTCGTCGAACCAGATCGTGCTCGATCCTTTTCCCTCCCCGGACCCGGAGGTCTTGATCTCGAGTCTCGTCTTGCGCGCCGGAACCTCGAACGGGTCGCCGACCTGCCACCACTCTCCATCGACCTGGACGTAGCCGGTGCACACGTGGGTGGCGGAGACACACTCGATCTTCTCCAGGTATCCGTCCGTCGCGGGGTGCGGAAGGACATAAGCTCCTCGATACCCTTCGAGCCGGGGCGGAAGGGCGACCACCGAGAAGACCTGGGCGATCTCGCCCCGGGTGTCCCGCAGGTCGAGCTCGTACCAGTAGTCGGGGCTCCACTTGCCACCCCCGCACAGATGCATGATGCTCGAGTGGACGGCGCCGCCGGGCGATTCGACCCCGGTGCGACACACCGCGACGACATCCCTCGTATCCATCTCCACGATGCTGGACAGGCCGTTGTACCCGACCTCTCCCTTGACGTAGATCCAGTACCGTCCGTCCCTCTGCTCCGTCCGGAAGCTCCCCGGATCGCTGATCCAGATCCTCCACAGAGATCTGTCGATCTCGTCTCCCTCGAAATCATCCCGGATCGTCGCGCTCGTGCTGACCCGCTGGAGGTTCCCGCTGCCGTCGTAGCGCGGGTAGCCGAACGAGTAGCTCCCGATGAAAAGACTTTTCTTCGCCTGGTTGCCGACCATCAGGATCGCGTGAAACGCCCCCTCGAGGTCCGGGGTGACCCTCAGCCCCACCGGCAGCCTCAGCTCGGAGCCTCGCGAGATCCGGACGTGCGTCGTGATGTTGCGTTGCATGCCGTTTCGCTGCATGAGGTTCAAGATGGCGTCCGCCTCCGTCAATCCCTCGGGAACCTCCTCGACGTCGAACAGGAAAGCATCGATCTCGGTGGCCACCCTCCTCTGGCCGTCCTTCATCATCACGAGATGATCCACGATCCGGCCGCGGCCGAGCCGCAGACCGCCCTGGGCGTCGGCGCTGTCGGCGACGAGCGGAGCCCGGCGTGTCCCGCCGGCACCGCCCGCCGTCAAGAGGCCCATCATGAGAAGCAGCCCGCAGGCAAGAAACAAATCATTCCCCCCCGTACATCGCCAACACCTTGCCGGTGAGAACGACGTAGATGTCGGCCATCACCAGGAGCATCACCGCCGCATGGAAGACCTGCGCCGGACCCACTTTCCAGCCCCTGAGATGAAAGCGGGGGAGATCGCGCGACACCGTGGAAGCGACCCATGCCAGGCAGAACATCAGAGGAAGGAACATCTGGAGACTCAGCCGATTGACCCCGTAGGTGACGGCCGAGGCCCATGCGAACAGCAGCAGGTAGGACCCGATGTAGAGAGGACAGAACACCGCCTGAGCCGCGCTGTCCCCTCGCAACGGCCACCAGGCGCGAGGGCGCCGGGCCAGGACGAACAGGGCGAATGCCGCATAGAGCAGAACATACTTGTAGTATCCATACGATCGCGAGGCATGAGCATGGATGCGCCGGAAGCCCTCGGTGATCCGATCGATGATCTGTGCCGTCGTGTGCTGCCTGTAATAACGGAGGGGTCCCGGGATCTCAGCCGCCGGCATCTTTGGCCAGCCTTGCCGATCGCCGTGCAATCGCGTGCCGGTGTAAACCTGTTCCGGGGTATCGTACCAGATGTAAAACGTGGAGTTCACGTTGTAAAAGTAACGGCCGAACACCCTCTTGCTCGTCCTGAGGTAAGGATAAACCACCGCCAGAAACGCGAGCGCCACCAGTCCCACCGCCGCGACGCCCGCCAGGGGGCGCTCACCGTCGCCCGCCTCGCGCGGTCGTCGGATCGCGCGGTAGAGAAACCAGCCCAGCGCCACCACGATGAAGACGACGAGTCCGGGCAATATCGAGGCCTTGGTGAGATGCGTGAGGCCGGCGAGGCTTCCGGTCAGGAGGGCGCGCTTCCACCCGGGACGCCTCAGAAGGCTGACCATCAGCAGGAACGTACAGAAGCTGAGGAAGTAATAGAGGAGCTCGCACTGAAAGTAGGCCGCCTTGAAGATGAACACGGTGAAGGCCGTGATCAGAATCAGGCTGATCGACATGAGCAGAGGAAGCCGGGACCGGAAGATGATGAAGAGGGCCACCAGCAACAGGGCCGAGAGCCCCAGGTTAACCCGCTTGCCGCGCTCGAAGAACTGGCTCTCGGTGAGATCCCCCCGATAGAACACCGACTGCAGGAAAGGATAAACCGGCATCCGGTTCCTGCCCCCTACGAACGTGTAGCCGCTCCTGCGCATCTTCGCCGCGTAGTTCATGTAGGCGCTCTGATCGGTGGCCGTCATATCGGTGTTCACGAGATTCGAATGGGCGAGCGCGCCGAGGACATAGAAAACGACCAGCGGCGTGAGAAACCCCAGCAGCAGGAAGCGCTTCCAGGGGGGCCGGCCGCGCAAGGATCGCGCGGCTGTGTCGGTCGCTGTCACCGGGCCCCTCGCGCCTCGGACGCGCACGACCCGCCTGGGGGATTCATGAAGGCCCACTTCGCCGCGGCGAGCGGAGGGGGAATGACACGATCACGCTGGGAATCCACACCGGGCGACGGTGCCTCCGCGTTGCCTCGATGGACGTTCTCCGGCCCATGAGAGTGGCGGAAATCCTATCACACCTCCCGGCCACCGCACCGCCGCGCCCGGGTTCGCGGTGTCGCCGGTCGCTGTCGCCCGGACCGGCAGGCCCCTCCCGGGCTCGGCGCGGATGGACCCGACGATACTCTGGGAGACAGGCACACAGCGTGCCCGCATGACCGGGGGCGGCCGGTCTCCGGCCTGTCCATTCCCCGGATCCTCCGGACCCGGAGCGCCGCCGGGCCCTACCGGTGCCCGGGCGAGGGCTCGCCGTCGGCGGCACCGTCGCCTCGCGACGGCACCATGCACATGAATCCGCCGTAGAGCATCGGCTCCTCGAGCCGGCACGACCAGACGAGCCGGCCGTCCCAGACCGTCATGTCGGGACAGCCGTCGCACATCGACTGGCGCCCATCGGCCAGCACGTCGACCGGCTGGATGATCATGATCGACTGCATGTGCAGCCGCCTGAACAGTCGCAACGGGTTGCGCACGACGGTGCCCAGGTACCGCCCGAAGGCGCGTCTCAGGCCGCGGTCCAGCGCGACGAGCGGCAGCAGCGACCTTCCTTTCGACATGAACCTCGGCGAGATGTAACCGAGGTAGCGCCCGTGGAAGAGGTGGTTGGCCACCTGCGCCAGCTCGATGCACTTCGGGCCGGCGCTCCCGAAGATGCGGTCCCTGTGGCCCAAACGCAGCGTGAGCAGCCATTTCAACGCCTCCGGCTCTTCGGTGCCGTTGAGGTAGGCGGCGGGCTCCGTCTCCGGCGAGCGCTCGCGGATCCTGGCGATGATCTCGCGCGAGGAGATATCGGTGCGCTGCCCGCGGTCCTTGGAGTACGGGAGCGGGCCGACGTCGATGCGCTCGTTGCCGACGTAGAACTCCATGCCCGCGGGCGCGAAACGAAACGCGATGAAGACCATCACCTGCACGATGTCGATGTGCCGCTGTGCCCATTCAACGAGATCGGGGACGCAGGGCAGCGTGTGCTCGTAGACCGTGGCGTTGAAGGCGCACGACAGTCCGCCGATCGACGCGACCATCTTCGCGTAGTGCAACCGCAGCTCGTTCAGCTCGATCTCGCTCCTGCCGGTCCATCCCTTGCGTCGCTGGCCGCTGTCGATGTGAAAGGTAACTCCCTTCATGCCGGCGCGCTTGAGCTCGCGCATCAACTCGGGCGTCATCGCGAAGCCGTTGGTGTTGACGACGGGCTTGAGCCCGCGCGCGGCGATCATGCGCACGATCTCGACGATCCGCGGATGGGTCAGCGGCTCGCCGCCGGCCACCGAAACCGCATCGGTGTTGCGGTACTTCTGGAAGACGTCGAGGTCCTCACGGACCTGGTCGAGCGACTTGTGGCTGGTCGGGTTGTTGACGCTGTAACAGCCCTCGCAGTAAATGTTGCAGCTCTTCGTGGGCTCGAGCCACGAGATGACGTTGTCGGAACAACTCCACGGCAGACGATAAAGCTTGCGGTGATCCAGCGTGCTCATCGGGATACCTCTCGAGGGGCGACACACGGCTCCACCCCGGTTCCGAGCAGGCGGCGCGGGGCTGTCCGTTTGCGGACGCGGCTACTTGGAGGCCGGCCGGATGATCTCGATCAGCTCGACGTCGAAGACCAGCATCCCCTGTGGAGCACCCTGGCGCCCCTTGTAGGCGAGCTTCTCCGGGATCCAGAACCTTCGTTTCTCGCCCTCGACCATCAACTGCACGCCTTCCGTCCAGCCCGCGATCACGCGGTTGAGCGGGAAGCGCGCCGGCTGTCCGCGCGCGACCGAGCTGTCGAACATCTTGCCGTCCGTTGTCCACCCCGTGTAGTGCACCTTGACGACATCGTGCGCGGTGGGATGTTTCGTTCCCGCCCCCTTGACGAGAACCTTCGAGGCGAGGCCCGAGCCCGTCCGCGACGCGTCGGCCGGCGGCGCGGCGACGTCGGGGGGCGCCGGGATCGCGGCCGGCGCCGCGAAGGGAGGCGCCAGCAGCAGGGCCGCGAGTCCAACGACGAATGATGCCAGACTGTATTTTAAGTTTTTCATCCCGCAAGCATAGCGTCATTCGGCCGCCGGCTCAACACAGGGCCACCGCTCCAGCGCCCGCTTCCCCGGATCTTCTCCCATGGGCCCGACGCGGAGGCCGTCCGGCGGCGGCCACCATCCCCTTCCAGCTTCCCGGGCTCCGGGATCACCGTCACCTGCCGGCGGGGACGCCCGGGGCACGAGCCGCTGCGGGCCCGCGGGAAAAACGTCGGGGGCCGAACCATCACAGGCCGGCGACCTGCCGTGCGCTCGGCCGATGGCCGCGCGTGACGGACGATGTCTTTCGGGCCGCGGTTTGCGGCCCGCGCCGGAGGACACCGATCGGCGAGCATGCCGGCACCGCGGTCGCGACGCCGACGATGGGAGCAGCTACAAGATCGAGGTCGGTCCGGGAAAGATTGCTCCCTGCCGACACGTGAGGGCGAGAACGTTCAGGGTGTTTGCTGCAGGATCTCGATGTCGTAGCCGTCCGGGTCCTGGATGAAGATGTAGCGCGACGACATCTCCGGCCGCGAGCGTCGATAGGAAAGCCCCCGTCGCTCGACGTCGCGGATCACCCCTTCGAGGTCCCGAGTGTGGAAGGCCAGGTGGCCGAACTGATCTCCCCGTGTGTAGTCACGGCCGTCTCGGTTGTGCGTCAGCTCCAGCTCGTAGGCCCCCTTCTCGTCCGTCAGAAAGACCAGCGTCGCCTCATCGCCGATGGTCTTGCGCCTGACCTCCCGCAGGCCGATCAGGTCCTTGTAAAACGCCAGCGTGGCGTCCAGGTCGCGCACGCGGATCATCGTGTGAGCCAGTTTCATGGATCTCTCCTTATGCCCGTTCCGATCCGCCCGCGGCGCCCGGGGCGCCGGCGCGCTCGGAAGTCTTTGAATCCGCATGAGGTCTCCATAGTAGAATCCTCCAGGGAGGGAGAGGTCAAGAAACACCCCTCTTGTGTCCGGCACGGCCCGGCGCCCCATGACAAAGTCTCGTGTCACCGGGGACTTTCAGGCGGAGGAGTCATGGGAGGCGGAGCCCTCCGGGAGGAAAGGCCGAACCGGATGCACGTTTCCGCGAGCCGCTCCCGCGTGGGATCGACGGCCGCGCCGAGCGGATGATCCGAGAGATCGAGATGCAGGAATGACCGCGGACCGGATGACGTTTTCATGTCAGACCTCCGGGACGGTCGAGGGCGATGGGGGGAGAGGTACCTCCGGGAGAAACGCGGAAGGAGACGTCGCCATGAGAAGATGCGGAGGGGCGCACGCGCGTCGTGCGACCCGGGTTTTCTGGTTGGGATGCTTGCTCGTGTCGTGGCCCATTCCCGCGGCCGCGCACTCCGTCCTGGTGAAGTCCTCGATCGAGGACCACCCGATCAAGGCGCGCACGGCCACCCGTGTCACCATGCAGTTCAACTCCGGCGTCGAGGTTTCCCTCTCCCGCGTTCAGCTCGTGGACAGCGAGGGCAAGCAGCGCACCCTGGAGATCGTGGCTGCCGGCAAACCCGGCGAGATCACCGTGCAGATCCCGGCCCTGGCGCCGGGTGACTATCGCCTGCGCTACCGGATGCTCGCAACCGACGGGCACGTCACCGACGAGAGCCTCAGGTTCCACGTCAACGCCCTGCTGAGATTCTCGCTGGCGGACAACCCCGTCCCCGCGTGGACGCCGACGCGTGTGAGCGTGCGTTGCGATTCCCCCGTCAAGCTCGAGTCGTCGCGAGTGTTCCTTGTGGACTCGCATCAGCGCGAGGGAAACGCGCTGGATCTGAGCGCGGGCGACGAGCCGGGAGAGATCCTCGTTCAGCTTCCGGCCCTGTCATCCGGCAAGTACAAGTTGCATTGCAAGATGCTCACCACCGGCGGCGCGTGGATCGAGGAAACCCTCCCGTTCCTGGTCAGCGCGCCCCGCTAGCGCCGAGATGCAGGGTCTCGCGGACTTTGTTGATGACCTGCTGATCGCCCTCGAGCTCATCGCGTTCGCCCTGGCCGTGGGGGGCGTGGTGTGGGGGCTGGCCATGCGGCGCCCCTGGCGCCGTCCCGCCGGCCCGCTCACCACGGAGGGCAGCAGCCTGGGGCTGATGTTCGGCGGCGCCAGCGGCCTGCTCGTGTGCCAGCTGGCGCACTTCCTCGTCAAAGCATGGATCCTCGGCGTGACGCTCGGACGCTCGCCTTTCCCGGCTTTCTTTCACACGCCCCTGTTCCAGGCGGGACTGTACCGGGCCTTGCTGGCATCCGCCATGATCGGCTGTATCGCCTGGCTGCGACAGCGGCCGTCCTCCATGCGCCGGTGGCTCGCCGTGACCGTCGTGGCGCTGCTGCTGCTCATCAACAGCGCCTGGCTGCTGCATGCCGTGAGCCGGCTCGATGATCGCATCCAGCTGATGACCCTGACCACCGCCCACGAGCTGGGCGGCGCCGCCTGGGCCGGCGGCCTGGCACAGCTCCTGTTGTTCTGGCGCCGGCGCGCCCGGCACCCCGCTCTCGATCGGCTTTGGCCGGAGGCGCTGCGCCGGTTCTCGGTCGTGGCCTCGGCCTCCATCGCCCTCATCGTCGCCACGGGGACGGCGCTTTCCCTGTCCTATGTAGGTTCCTGGCGGGGCCTCTTCGGCACCGCCTACGGAGCGGTGCTGCTGGCGAAGATCGCGCTCCTCGGGACCGCTCTGGGCTTCGGAGCGTACAACCACCGGATCGTCCGGCGCGTGTCGCGGGAGGAACAGCCCGAGGGGCTGCGCCGGCAGGTGCCGTACTTCGTGGAGGTCGAGGCGTTCATCATGGTGGCGATCTTGCTGGCCGCCGCGGCGCTGGCCTCGCAGCCGCCCGCGGTGGACACGCCGCGGCAAACGGCGAGCTGGAGCGAGGTCCGTGGGATCTTCACGCCACGGCTGCCCCGTCTGACCTCGCCGCCGCACGTGACACTCAACGTCGAGGATGATCCCTCGACGTGGTCCACGCCGGAGAAGCTGCGGTCCACGCACTGGTCGGAGTTCAATCACAACGTGTCGGGCCTGTTCCTTCTGGCCATGGGCTTGCTGGCCCTGATGGAACACACGCGGCTCCGATGGCTGGCGCGGCACTGGCCGCTGGGATTTCTGGGGCTGGGCCTGTTCCTGATCATTCGCAGCGATCCCTCGACCTGGCCACTCGGGCCGCACACCTTCTGGGAAAGCCTCGGCGATGCGGAGGTGTTGCAGCATCGCCTGGCAACCCTGCTGGTGTTCGCGCTCGGGTTCATGGAGTGGCGCGCTCACTCACCACGCGCGGCCGGCACGCGGCTGCCGTACGTCTTCCCGCTGCTGTCGCTGGTCGGCGGCGGCCTGCTGCTGACGCATAATCACATCGGCTTCCAGCTCAAGAGCAAGTTCCTGATCCAGATATCCCACACGGCGATGGGGATGCTGGCGGTCCTGCTGGGCTCGGGTCGCTGGCTCGAGCTGCGCGTGGGTGAGAAGGCCGGCAAGCTCGCCGGCGTGGGCAGCAAGATGGCGTTGATCCTCATCGGCGTGATCCTGACCTTCTACAATGAAACGATCGAGTAGCGGAAGCCGGCGCCGAGGCGGCGGGGGGCCCAGGCCCCTTTTTCGGGATGAACGAGCGGCTTGCGTGGCCGAGGACCGGTTTCTGGGCGTCTCGACGTTATGCTATGGTGTCGCTACCGACGCAGGAATGCCGGCAAGCTCATCATCGTTCTGCAGCGCCTTTTGCACAGCACGCACCGTCGAATCGTTCTGATCGTGGACCATCATCCTGCCCATCGTGCCCGCAAGGCGCGGTATTTCATGAGTTCGGCCGGGGCCCGGCTCGGGCTCATCTGCGCGCCGTCGTGCTCGCCGGAAACACATCCCGGCGAACCCGGCCGGGACGATGGGCTGAACCCGCCGTCATCGTGAATCATCTCGCCGCCGTTGGCCGAATCACGATCGTACCCCGCGGGCTCCCGCGAGACGGACGTCCTGGAGGCGGCGGGACATCCCCGGCCGGCCCGAGCCGGCGCTCGGTCCCGAGGAAAGCACACGCATGCGACGATCCTTCCTGACCTGGTACGCCCGCCACCTGGTCCGCCATCCCCGCTGGATCCTTGCTGCCGGCATCGGCCTCACCGTGGCCTCGCTGCTCATCTCCACGCGGCTGGAGCTACACACCTCCCGTGAGGACCTGTCGGATTCCTTCCATGTCACCGAGAAAGCCTACGATGACTTCGTCGAGCAATTCGGCTCCCCCAACACCCTGGTCGTGGTGGTGGGGCCACGCGACGGCGAGGCGGCGCCGGAACCCGCCGAGTACCGCGCGTTCGTGGACCAGCTCGCGGCGTTGTTGGCGTCGGAGAAGGAGTTCTTCTCCGAGATCTTCTACCAGGTGCACCTGGACGCCTTCATCGACCGCGGGCTGTATTACCTGGACCAGGAAAGCCTGCGGCAACTCCAGCAGGCGGTGGGAGATGTTTCACGCATCTCGGGACTGGCCGACGCCAACCGCCTCCTGGCCGATCGGATCCGACGTGGGCTGGAAGACGGCGTCGCGGAGCCGGCCGAGGGCGCATCTCTCGGGGCCATCCTTCCAGCGCTTCGCTGGGAAGCGCGCTTCCTGTCCGAGCCGGAGGCCTCGGTGGCGGCGCTCGACGACGATCGGCTTTCCCTGCGCGCGTTCAGCAGGGGGGCGGATGTGTCGCCGCAGGGCTACCTCGTCTCGCCGGACCGGGCCCACTTCTTCGTTCTGGCCCAACCGTCCCGCAATACCAGTAGCATGGAGTTCATCGGCCCGCTGGTGGCCATGGCCCGACAACGCATCGCCGCGGTCGAGGCGGATCACCCCCGACTCCGGGCCGGCATCACCGGCGTGCCGGGCCTCATCCAGGAAGAGATGGCGGCCATTCGCCACGACTCCGTTCTCACCACCACGGTGGCCGCGCTGGGGATCATCCTGCTGTCCTTCTGGGCCTTCCACCGCGTCCGGCTCGCTCCGCTGGTCCTGCTGTCGCTGGCGATGGGCGTGGTCTGGACCGCCGGACTCATCACGCTGACGATCGGCTACCTGAGTCTCATCACCTCCTCTTTCGCCGTGATCCTCATCGGGCTCGGCATCGACTACGGCGTTCACCTGGTCGCGCAGTACGAGATCGAACGGGCCCAGGGCCGCCGGGTGGAACAAGCCCTGGGAAAGACCATCGACACGATCGGCCCCGGCTTGCTGACCGGCGCGGCGACCACCTCGGTGGCGTTCTTCACGATCACGCTGATGGAGTTCAAGGGCTTCGCGCAACTGGGCTTCGTGGCGGGCTGCGGCGTGATTCTCTGCCTGCTGGCCATGGTCACCGTGCTTCCGGCCATGCTGGCCATGGATGGCCTGCGCCGGGACCGGTCCGGAGACCATCACAAGGAACGGTTCCATCTGCGATCACGAGTCAGCGAGGGCGTCCTGCGGTTCCCCCGCAGCGTTCTTCTCCTGGGCCTTCTGATCACGCTGCTCCTGGCTCTGCAGGCCGGCAAGACGCACTACAACGAGAGCCTGACGGATCAGCTTCCGGCACGTGCCGAATCCGTCCGCCTGCAGGACACTCTGCGAGATTCCCCGCGCCTGTCACCGGACTTCGGCGTGGTCCTGGCGGCGAGCCTGGACGAGTTGAAGCGACTCCAGGCCAGTCATCCGGATGCCCCGGCCATCGCGTGGCGCGAGTCGATCCTCGACTACCTGCCGCAGGACCTCGGGGAGAGGCAAGCCAGCCTCGACCGCCTGGGTCTGGAATTGTCCCGTCTGGAGCTGGACCCGCCTGCATCGGACGGAGCGCCGGCTCCCGAAGCGGCCGATCTCGACGCCAGCCTGGAAACCCTGGAGAATGCGCTGGCCGACGTCGAGGACCTCGCCTTCGCCGCCGGCAGAACGGCCCTGCTGGAGCAAGCCGGCCAGGCGCTCGAGCTCATCGGCGACGCCCGAGCCGTGATCGCCTCGGCCTCCGCGCAGCTCCGGCAACGGTGGCAGGAGGAGGAAGCCGGACTCCTGGAGCGGGCCCGTGACTGGCGCGACCGCCTGGTACGGATGGCCGCGCAACCTCCTCCGGAACTCGACGATCTGCCCGAGCAGTTGCGCAGGCGATTCATCGGCCGATCCGGCGTCTTCTCCCTCTATCTTTATCCCGCGCGGCATCTCTCGGAGCCGCATGCCCTGGGCGAGTTCGTGCGGGACTGCCGCAGGATCAGCGACCGGGCCACCGGACCACCCGTTCTCCTCTACGAGCATTCCGAGCAGATCCGCCGGGGCTTCATGCAGGCGGTTCTTCTGGGCAGCCTGCTCGCCGCGGGGATCCTGTTTCTGGATTTCCGGCGACCGGGGTGCGTGCTGCTGGCGGCCCTGCCGACCGCTCTGGGAATCCTCTGGATGCTCGGGTTGATGGTCCTGATCGGGCTGGAGTTCAACCTGGCGAACCTGATCGCCATCCCGCTGGTTCTGGGTATCGGCATGGACAACGGGGTGCACATGGTGCACCGATTCGTGCAGGAGGGAAAAGACGGCATGCAGGTCGTCCTGCAGCATACCGGCCGGGCCATCCTCGTCTCCTCCTTGACCACGATGATCGGCTTCGGCTCCATGACCCTGGCCAGTCATCGGGGCATGTCGAGCTTCGGCGCGATCCTGTTCCTGGGGATCGGGTCGGTCCTGGTCACATCGACGCTTCTCCTGCCCTGTCTGCT
>JBHHZN010000004.1:0-23095 GCA_046758155.1 Acidobacteriota bacterium
GCCCGGTAGCCCCAGTCGACGAGCCCGCGACAGGGGCATCGCCAGGAGGGCCGCGGCGCCGTCGGTTATCCCCGAGGCGTTGCCCGCATGCACCGTTCCGTCGCGGCGGAAAACCGGGCGCAGGCCGGCGAGTTTTTCAGATGTCACGCCATCCCGGGGATGCTCGTCCGCATCGACGGTCCTGCTCCCCCCATGATGATCGACCACCTCGATCGGTACGATCTCATCGCGGAAGCGGCCGGCGCGCCGGGCCGCCTCGGTGCGGTTCTGGCTCCAAGCGGCGTACCGGTCCTGCTCCTGCCGCGGGATCTCGTAGCGGTCCGCGAGGTTCTCCGCCGTGTTGCCCATGAGTTGATCGCACAAAGGACAGAGAAACCCGTCGCGGTACATGCCGTCGATCAGCGGCGCATCGCCCAGCTTCGTCCCCCAACGTGCGGCTTCGACCAGATACGGAACGCGGCTCATCGATTCGGTCCCACCGGCCAGCACGATGCCGGCATCGTCGGCACGGATGGCCTGGGCCGCGAGGATGATCGCCTTGAGCCCCGAGCCGCACGCCTTGTTGACGGTGAAGGCCGGCACGGATGCACCGGTGCCGCAGCGCCAGCCGATCTGACGTGCCGCGTTCGGCCCGAGCCCGGCCTGGCGCGCGCAACCGAAGATGACTTCTCCCAGGTCGGTCCCGCTGACACCGCTGCGCCGCAGCGCCTCCATCCCGGCGGCGACACCCAGATCGACGGCGGTCAGAGTCGACAGAGCCCCTCCGAATTTTCCGATGGGAGTTCTGACGGGGGCCGCCAGGACGATGTCGGCCGGGGCGGGATGGACCGCTTGGTATGAAAACGCCATGATCGCGACAGGATACTACGGTCCCAGCGTCATTTCAGCCGCGTTGCGATCATCTCCAGGAACCGGCGGGTGATATGGGCTCCCTCCCATTCGGCCTTGCCTGCCGCCTCCGCGATGAGTCCCCAGGCGATGCGCGGGTTTTCGCTCGGCGCGAAGCCGACGACCAGCGCGTCGTGCCCGGGCGGGTTCGATCCCGATGTCCCTGTCTTCATCGCCAGGTGAAGCCCCTTGATGGCCGCGCGGCGGGCGGTGCCGCGCGGGGACGACACGCTCGCGACCATGCTCCGCCGGATCAGCGCGACCTGCCCGGGCGACAGCATATCGATTTCGGGAGATGCCGCGGTGTGTTCCTGATACACTTCGCCGAGGATGTTGGTTCGACGCTCGACCATGTGGGGAACGGGAGCCACGCCCCCGCGCGCGAGCCCCGCGGCCAACATGGCCGCATGGATGGGCGTGATCTCCACCGAGTCCAGACCTTCGGCCCTCCGCGCCAGAGAGAAATGAGGGCGGGTGGGATCCTCCGGCAGGAGCCGCCCCACCCGGAACCCGAAGTCAGTCCTCCGTTCGGCGGCCATGACCGCCGCGGGGGCGAACCCGTAGCGTTTCAATTCCACGTCCAGGGCATTCTCGCCCACGAGGTCTCCGAGCCGGGCGAAGGCGATGTTGCAGGAGACGGCCACGGCCTCCTCGACGGTCGCCACCCGCTTGTGTCTCATCCAATCACGAAACGTCCTGCGGTCGAGCCGGATCGAGCCCGGGCACTCCATCGGGAAGACGGCTTTCAAATCGACGCCTGTGCGCAAGGCTGCGACAAGGGTGATCATTTTCAGAATGGACCCGGGCTCGTACGCCTTCGCCAGCGCGGGGGGACGCCCGTCGACCGGATCCACCCGGGGTTGCGATGCGGCGGCAAGCAACCCGCCGGTCTCGACATCGAGAACGACCAGGCCGCCTTTCTGCCGGCCGAGGGCGACCACGGCCGCTCGTTGAATCGCCAGGTCGAGCGTCAGGTCGATCCGTCCCGCTCTCTCGTGTGGTTGGACTCTCGGGCCGTCCGGCCCATCCACGATCCCTTCCACATCGGCGACGAGCAGGGCCGGCCTGCCGGTGCCGAGATCGACGGCGGCGAGCGGCACAGCATGACGGTCGAAGATGAATTCGGCCCGTCCCGAGGATCGACGCTTCGCCACCAGCGAGAGGAGCCGTTCGGCGTTTCGGGCGAAGGCCGGATCGGCGCGGGCGGCATCGAGGTGCCGTTCGGCCTGATCGAGCCTGTTGAGTGCTGTCTCGGCGGCGCCGAGATAGAACGACAGACGCGGGTTGCTCGAAACACGTGATCTCTCGAGGGCGTAAAGACGCGCCGGTTCGAACCGTCCCTCCCGCAGGAAGCGCGTGAGGACATAGTCCTCGCCGAAGGCCGCCGGATGCAAGGGTCCCCACCGCGCGGCCTCGAGGTGGCGCTGCCCCTCCTCCAGCAGGCCACGGGCCAGGGAAACCACCGCGAGCGCGTCCTGCACGCGGGCGTGGCGGACCTGCCAGAACTCCGCGCGCAGGAGGGCGAGGTGGGCCTGTTCGAGCCGGCCCGATCGGAAGAGCGTCTCAGCCTGCCCGACCAGCCGCCCCGTCCAGCCGAACAACCCGGCGTAGGCGAGGATCAGGAACAGGGCGATGCCGCGGACGCGGGACCACGTCCTGGATGGCCCTCGGCGACGGCCGGAGAGTCGGGGCGTCATGCGCGAACGGGCAGGATGTCGATCGCATCGCCCACACTCACGTGGAGGACATCGGAAGCGCGTTGCCGGTTGATCGCGATCTCCAGAAGCGATGCGGAATTCCACAGCAGGCACGGGACACCGGGTGGGGCTTCCCCATAGGTCATCACGATGCGCTCGACGCGGTTGCGGCCGACGCGGGCCGTCACGCGCTCGGACCCGACACGAGCGAGGGCGCCTTCCAGGGCCCGGCGTGTCACGTTCAGGACGATGTTCCCGAATCGATCGATATGGATGGCGCGTGCCCGGATCGTCCCCTCCGACGTCGTCGCCGGCCATATCTGTTCAAGACATGCGGGGTCCTCCACTGCCTCGCCCAGGTTGCCCGGGTCGGCGCCGCGCGCGATGTGGGCGGCCACCGGTGCGAAGATGTCGCGCGCGTGGAAGGTCGGGCTGGTCTTCGCGCGCATGTAGTGACGGGCCGTGATGGCGATGACGCGCGAGGGTGGTTCTATCTCGAAACACAGCGAGAAGATCCCGTTGTCCGGCCCCACGAAGCGATAGTTCTCCGTTACAGCCACGATGGCACGGCGCTGGGTGCCGACCCCCGGGTCCGTGACGGCGATGTGCACCGTGTCGCGCGGGAACTCGTTGAAGACATTTCGCAGGATCAACGCGGCTTGCACGACATCATGCGCCGGGATCTCGTGGGTGATGTCCACAATGCGGATGTCGCCGGCAACCGACAGGATGGCGGCCTTCACGGATCCGACGTAGTGGTCCTGGGTCCCGAAGTCGGTCGTCAGGGTGATGATGGGCACGTGTCGGCCGGACACCGGGAGCGTCTCCTCAGGGCACGTCGAGCGGAACGATCGCCCGCACGATAGTGAAGTACACGAGGATGCCCACCACATCGACCACGGAAGCCACGAACGGTCCGGAGGCGAATCCGGGGTCCAGGCGCAGGAGCTTGAGGATCAGTGGAAGAACAGCTCCTGCCATCGAGGCGGCCAGGACGATCGCCACGAGCGTGAGGGCGACAGCCAGCGAGACCATCGGATCGTGAACCCACGTATAGGCCCGCGCGTACCCGAGGGCGCCGAGGATGATTCCCAGTGTGAGGCCCATGCAGGCCTCGCGGCGCACGATGCGAAGCCAGTCGTGCACGCCGATCTCCCCCAGGGCGAGACTACGGATGATCAGGGTAGCCGACTGCGAGCCGGAGTTCCCCCCCGCCGCGACGATGATCGGCAGAAAGAAGACCAGGCTGAGCATGCTCTGCAGTGTGCTCTCGTAATGGCGCAGCGCGATGCCGGTGAAGATCTCCCCCAGAAACAGCAGGGTGAGCCATGCGCCCCGGCGCCAGACGATGTCCCAGTATGCGGCCTTGATGTACGGGACGTCGAGCGGCTCGATGGCGCCCATCCGCTGCGCGTCCTCGGTGGCTTCATCCTGGATAACGTCGATGACATCATCGTAGGTCACGATGCCGACCAGGCGGTTTTCACCGTCGACGATCGGAAGGGCCAGGAAATCGTATCGCTGGAGGGCTCTCGCCACGTCCTCCTGGTCGGCGTCCACCGGCATGCTGATCAGAGGATGCCGGCAGACATCCATGATGTTCTGATCGGGGTGCGCCAGCACCAGGTCGCGCAGCGTGGTGTACCCCAACAGATGCCGCTGCTCGTCCGTGATGTAGACGTAATAGATCGTTTCCTTGTCCGGGGCGACCTGGCGCAGGCGCTGCAATGCCTGCCCCACGGTCACGCCGGCGGGCAGGGAGGCGTACTCGGTGGTCATGACCGCGCCGGCCGTCTCTTCCTCGTAGGCGACCAGGCGTTTGACATCGTTGCGCTCGGCTTGCGCCAGCAGGGGGAGGATGTTTTGCGCCGTTCGTTCCGGCAGCGCCTGGATGAAATCAGCCCGATCGTCCGAGGACATCTCCTCGATGATGTGAATCATTTTCTCGCGGCCCAGGGCCTCGAGGATCCGCAGCTGGTCCGATTCCTCCAGGTGCTCGAATGTCTGCACGCGCGCCGGCTCGGGCAGCGCCTGGAACACGAAGCTGGCTTGATCCCGCTCCAGATGGGCGATGACGTCGGCGACGTCGGCGGGATGGACCTCGGACAGGGCGTGTCGGAGCCCCTCGGCATCACCTTTCTCGACCAGTTCCTGGACTTCAGGCAGGATCAGGAGGGTTACATCGTTCATGACATCACGCGGAATCGTGGCGAAACGATGAGGCAGGCTGCGGAAAAGGGGAGGGTTGGGAAGGGGCCGGGGGAGAGTATCCTACGCCATCGGGGCTCCCGCGGCCGGTATCCTCGATCCGACCGCCCATCCGGTACTGCCAGAGCCGTCGTCCATCGGGTCCGGGACCTCCTCTCGAAGCGATAAAACCGAAGGGATCCCCCGCCCTCCCGAGCGGGGACGCTGGCGGGGATCCCGCGCGCCGGTGCATCATGGACCAGGTACGCCGGGCTGTCAACTGGACAGATACCGAAATGTTCTGCTACGGTTCGACGCGTGTTGCGGAACCTGCCGGTTTTCTTCAGGATATTTCTGCTGGTCCTTCTCGGCGCGACTACATCTATCGTGGACGCGCACGCGGATGCCTCGTCCCAGCCGAGCAACGCCATCGGTTACGATGTCGATCTCGCCGATCTTCCCTCCCCGCACCCGCGCCCCGAGAAATTGCCCGCCGCCGAGGGTGACGTCTCGCCGATTTTCGTGCGGATCCGGGTTCCCTGGAAACTGATCGAGAAGGTCCGGGGCGTCAACGACTGGACGGTCCTGGACAGGCTGGTCGCCGATCACGCCGACGCCGGCTTCGCCGTCATCCTGGAGCCGCATGGCCGGAACCCTCTCTATGACGATCCGGGGGAGATCGCCGCGGCCTGGAGCGCGTTTCTCGGCGCGCTCGGCGATCGCTACAAGCACCAGGTGCGAGCCTACATCGTCGGTCGGGACATCCAGGACGCGCCGCTGAGGGAAGCGGCCTTCTGGCTGAAAACGACGTCGGTGAGAATCCACTCGGTCGATCCGGATGCTCTCGTGGCGACTCTACTCGATCTCACGCGGCAAGGCGCGCTCGACCGGCTGACTTCACTTTACAAGGAGGGGCTGGCCGTCTACGTGGATGCCATCGCCGTGCGGGGACTCGGCACTGCAGGGGGAGAGGATCTTCTGGCGAAGGTCAAGAACGTCATGATTCTCAGCGACCCCTCGGCGACCGTCTGGTGGGTGGACGCGGCGGTGCCCGGCGGGCTCGTGAATGCGGGGCTGCTGCTGCGCAGCTACATGACCGGACTCGCGCAAGAACTGGACCTCTCCCTTTTCCGGCTCGACTGGGATGAGGACGGCCGTCCGGCGCTGCTGCCCGTCCTGTTGCGCATCCGCGAGACATTCCGGCCTGCCCACAGTTCCTTGACGGCCTCGGCGCGCGGCATCCGTGCTGTGACGCCGATGGGCGAGCCGCTGCCGGTCAAGACTCTGCGTTTGTACGATCCCGATCTCAAACAGGTTCTGATCCTCTATGACGGGGGGGAGGGCGCCACGCGCGGCATGCAGGCGGTCCTGCAGATCGACACCGTCGATATAGCCAAACCCGTCCTGCGGGACGTCGCGGCCGGAGAAAGCGCGCCGGTCAGCGCCTACAGGAGGAACGAACGCACCGGTATCACCGGGGTGGCGCTGCCGATCGCGGATTATCCTCTGGTTCTCGAATACAAGCGGTTCACCTCGCGAGGAGGAAAAGCTCGAAGTCACCGAGAAACGCTTGCCGTCGGTGAGCGAGATCATCGCGGCGTACCAGGCCTTTCAAGCGGCGCAGGACGCCCTTCTCATCAATCTGCGCGCTGACGCGCGGGTCGACTACCACTTTCGTATCGGGACGGGCGCCCCGTTCGACGTCACGTTGCTGGACAAGTTCTACCTCGATCCGAAAGTCGGTGCCGAGTTCGAGCAGCTGGAGTTCTACGTCAACGGGGTGAAGTGGCGTTCGGACAGAATTCCCGAATTCCCGCTGCCACAGCCTGAGAAGGTCTTGACGCTGCCGCTGCAGATCTCGCTCGACGAGAGGTACCGGTACGATCTTCTCGGCGAGGAGACCGTGGACGGGTACGACTGCTGGGTCGTCGAATTCAGGCCTCTGACGAGCGATGAGACGCTTTACAAGGGCCGAGTCTGGATCGACAAGAAGACCTTCGCGAGAGTCCAGCTCGCGTCGCTGGAGACCGGTCTGGATCCTCCTATTATCTCCAACGAGGAGAAGGATTTTTTTCGACCCATCCGCGGTCCGGACGGGCTGGAACACTGGGTCGTGTACAAGATCAAGGGGCAACAACTCTTCAGCACGGCGGGACGCAGCCTGGTGATGTCGCGCGAGGTGACGTTCACCAACCACGTCATCAACGACACGGGGTTCGAGAAACTCCATCGGCGCGCCTACGCTTCCGACCACCAACTCATTCGCGATACGCCCGTCGGCCATCGTTACCTGGAGAAGACGGCGGATGGAGGCCGCCGGGTGAAGGAAGAACTCGACAAGGACAACCTGTTCCTGCTCGGTGGTGTTTTCTACAACCGGTCGCTGGATTTCCCGGTCCCGCTGGCCGGCGTGAATTACTTCAACCGTGATCTGGGCGGCCGCAATGTTCAAACGAATATCTTCTTCGCCGGCCTGTTGCTGCTGGCCAACCTGAGCGAGCCGGACCTGTTCGGCACCGGCCTGGATGCGAGCGTGGATGTGTGGGCTCAAGGTTTCTCCATCACGGATCGACCCGTCATCGACAGCAGGGAAGAGGAAAGTCAGAACGTGGACCTGACGAGGCAGAACGTGACCGTGGGCGTGGGGCTTCCTTTCGCCGACTACTGGAAGGTGAAATGGACCGGGTCGCTGGAGTTCCAAGGGTTCGCGCGCGATGAGGAAACGAAGGGGAACTTCGTGCTCCCGACGGATACACTGGTCACGACCTTCGGAATGACCGGGGAATTCAACCGAAATGCCTGGAACGTGACTTCCCGGATCCGGGTGAGCCGTCGCTCGGAGTGGGAGCCGTGGGGGGACCCCGCGGCTCCTCCCGAGCTCAATGAATTCGATTCTTCCCGGAAGGATTTCGTCAAGTACCAGGCACGGGTGGTGAAGGATTTCTTCCTGCCTCTCAACCAGCGCGTCCGTGCGTCGGTCACCGCGTTCGGCGGAGCCGACCTGGATCGATTCAGCAAGTACAAGTTCGATTTTTTCACGAACCGCCTTCGAGGATTCTCGGGGGCGGGATACCGGTACACGAACGGAGCCACCGCCGAGTTGCAGTATGCATTCAACCTCGCCAACCTTATCCGGTTCGAGGCCACGGTGGATCAAGCGCACGTGAAAGACCGGACCCTTCCGAATGAACTCGGCGGCGACTACAAGAACTTCACCGGTCTCGGAATATCGGGACAGACCATCCTGGGCCCGAACTACATCATAAGCCTTGACTGGGGAATCGCCCTCTCCTCCGGAATCGAGGACTTCCGGGGAGATCAGGAGGTCTTCATCACTCTCCTGCGGATCCTCAAGTAACCCGTCCTTCCCGCCGCTGGCAAGAATTTCAGGGAACTATCCGGCCCCCTCCACCGTTATTGGTAGCAAAGGACACGAGCCATGACACGGAGGGCCCAGGCAATGGCGATCACGAGTCAGCGGGAAGGTGAGACGGTTAGACTCAGGCTGAAAGGCGCCATCGCGCTGGGTGCCGGCAGCGGAAGACTCCTCCGAGAGGTGGCCAGGCTCGTTGGAGGCGGCACACGTCGCATCGTCGTGGATGCCAGCGGCGTGCGTTTCCTCGATGCCGCGGGTCTTGGTGAGCTCGTCGCCTGTCGCGCCATCGCGAGGCGAGGCGGCGCCCAGTTCAAGCTGCGCGGTGTTTTTGGGAAGGTTCTCGAGATGCTTCGTATCACGGGCCTTGACCGGCTCCTGGTGAAACAAGACGGGGCCGTGTCGCGCGCCGACCGTCATGTGGCGTGAAACTTTTTGCGCGCTGGATCGTTAATGGAAGATCGGGGGCCGCACCCCGGACCGAACCCCACAGTTCCTCTCGCGGGTTCATCCTCCCCCCCCACTGGCGGACGTCCCGGGATGTGCGGCCCCCCATGATTTGCCCCGCGCGTCGCGCGGTACCGGTTCAATGGAGAAGTTCAGCCGCCGGCACCACGATGAAATCCTCACGAGAAAACCGGGGGATCTTGTGCCGCAAACCGCGGATGAAGCCCTCGGTATCCGGCGTGATGACGGCGATGGCGATACGCTCGGGGAAGACCTGACGGCTCGCCACCGCGGCAAGGCGCTCGGGCGTGATGGCTCGAACGGATGCTTCATAGCGTTCATCGTAGCCGGGCGTCCGGTTGAAAAGCTGCTCGATCGACGCTCGGATGAGGGCGCCGGGATCCTCCTGCGCTGCGGCGTGCTCGGCGATCAATCGCCGCCGGATCGACTCCACCCGGGCCTCCGGCAAGCCCTTCGAGGCCAGGCTCTTCCAGGACTCGAGCAGGATGGCGATCCTCTCCGCCGCACCCGCACCCGCGTCATGGAAAGCCACGGTCAATTCCGACTGATTCCGTGGTAACGCGCCGGGACGGCCTTGATCTCCTCCGGCGATGAGGGCCAGATGGGTCCGGATGGCTTCCATCTCGAAATGGTCGGGGTGGGCTGGGGCCGTGGTGATTGGATGTCCCATCATGACCCAGGTCTCGGCAGCCGCGTCCGACCGTGCGACGAGGACCCGCGGCCGGGTGAGATAGGAAACGCCGGCCGCGAGGCGATCCGGTGTGCCCTCCGGGAGGGGATCGAAGGCGGCCCGGATCTTCTCGAGCAGGGCCGGATCGTAGGGCCCCTCCAGCCCGACGATGACGTTTCCCTTGCGACACAGCTCGGCGTGGAAGCCGAGAACATCCGCGGACGTCAGAGTTTCCAAGGACTCGATGGTGCCTTCCACGGGGTGGGCATACGGATGGTTCTGGAAGGCGAGCCCATCGAAGGCCTGCGCAACGAGCGCCCGGGGTCTGTCCAGAAGTGATCTCATGGCCCGCCCTTGTGACGCTCGCTGCCTCTCCACGCGGTCCTCATCCACCGTGGGACGCAGGATCGACTCCACGATGGAGGGATAGCGATCAGTGAATTCTCCCGCGGGCAGCGAAAGACGCAGCAGGGTGAGGTCCCGCCCGACCGTTGCTTGCCAATGCGCGTCATCCGGAAGGATCGTGCTGGGAGGCCGCAGGAGCTGCGCCGTCAGGAAGGCCAGTCCCTGCTTACCGGCGGGGTCCGACGAGCTGCCGGTGAAGATGGCGACCGTGAGCGTCATGGCCGCTGCTCCGGGTTGATGCGATGCGAGGAGATTGACCTGGGTCGGGCTCAACGTACTCAGCGAGGAGACAAGCGACGCGCCCAGAAAGGTTTTCCAGCAAGTCCAGAGCATGGCGAGCGATTATAGCCTACCGCCCCGGTGGCGCCTCGTGGACAGGCACGACTCGCCCGGGCGCTATAATGCCCGGGCATGCTCCGATGGATCCTTGACGATACCCGTGCGCTTCTCGATGATCTGCGCGCATTCCTCGTCCACGTCACGCGCCGATGGCGGTGGTTCCGGATCCGATCCCGCCAGCGGGTCGGCCGGGCCGGCGCTGATCTGGAAAACGTCCGCCGCAGCGCGCGTTCCACCACCAGGATGTGCGCGGCGTGCCGCGCGCTGATCCCCGCCGCCGCACGGATCTGCCCCGAATGCGGGCACTCGCCGGGCCCGCGGGTCTCCCAGGGCGTGGCGCGCGTGATCGAGGGGATGATGCCGGGTTTCGTGTCGGTCAGCTCCGGCATCCTGACCGCCAACGTCCTGCTGTACGCCCTGAGTCTTTTCGTCTGGACGCACATCCACGACGTGCTGCCCTCGAACGCCCAGGGTGCCGCCTGGAACGTGGCGTTGATAGCCATGGGAGGCAACGTCCCGGCGCTGGTCGCCGAGGGCGAGGTCTGGAGGCTGTTGACCTCGGTTTTCCTTCATGGCGGCCTCCTGCACATCCTGTTCAACTCCTGGGCGCTGCTGACCGTCGGACCCCTCGTGGAGGAGCTGTACGGGGCGCGCCGGTTCGTCGTTCTCTACGTCGTCACCGGTGGTTGCGCCAGTCTCGCCAGCGCCTTGTGGCGAGCCGGTTCCTGGGGGCCCGGTATCGGCGCGTCCGGCGCCCTGGTGGGGCTCATCGGGGTGGCGGCCGTCTGGGGCTGGCGCCGGGGAGGCAGCCTCGGCGAGGGGATCAAGGGGCAAATGGTCCAGTGGGCGATCTATGTTCTCGTTCTGGGGTTCTTGTTTCGGTTCGACAACGCCGCCCACATCGGTGGCATGGTCAGTGGCGCTTTCCTCGGTCTTGTCCTCGGCGACCGGGGCTCCTCCCGGGCCAAAACGGAGCCGCTCTGGGAGGTCGCGGCCTGGGTATGCGGGCTCGCCTGCGTGGGTTGTTTCCTGATGGTGGGTTTGGGCTACGACGCCACGCTGTCGAGGATTTTCCAGGGGCTTCCCTAGGTCCGCGCGAAGTGGGGGGAACGCTCGCCCTCCGGCCGGGGCAGGTGACCGACGGGCGAGCGTAGGGCCAGTTGCTGGAACCAGCTCCTGCGCGCTAGAACAGAGGGTCGGGTCGCCTTATTCCCCTCGGTCCCGGATTCCCCGGCGAAAGGATTCCCCTCGCGATGGTGACGGTCCTTCTCGGGGGCACGGGCGCGCCGGGAGGTGCCGCGCGGGACGATGCCCGAGGAGAGCGCTCAGGCAAGGCCCCCATGGGAAGCGGCGCCGCCGAGGCGATGGCATTGCCTCGGCGGCTCGACGTCGCGGGGCAGGCGGGTGGCCATGTCCCCACGAGCGGGCTAGCGCGGACCGGCGGACGTGGGCGCCGATGGGGCAAGGAGCTGCGCCAGGTACTTGCCCGGGAGGGAATGGGTGCCATGGCCTCGCGTGCGTCACTGGTGGGTATCAGGATGCTCCGGCCGCGCGGGACTTTTTTTTATTTCTTCTTCCAGAATACCCAGTTCCGGCGGATTGACCTGATCGTCCGCGGAGTTGATCGCGTAGAGGGGGGCCGCGATCGCGCCGAGATAAGGTGCCGGGTTGTAGTCGCGCGATGAGGCGAACTGGTAAGTCATGGATGAAGCGGTACAAGACGTGCTCTCTCGAGATGATCCAGCGCGGGAAACCATCGATCCAGGAAGTCGTTGCCGCCCTCCAAGAGGGGGCCTTGCTTTCCTCCGCGCATCCCACCCCCGGACCGTTCGCCGTAGCCGGCGTAAAGCCGGGTGACGACCTCCATTCCCGTGATCACGCGCCCGATCGGGGCGAACCCTTCGGCGTCCAGGCGCGTGTTGTCCGCCAGGTTGATGAAGATCTGCGTCGTGCGCGTGCCGGGGCCGGTCATGGCGTAGGCGACCGTGCCGAACGCGTTGGTCTGCTCGACCGGGTCATCGGGAATCGTCCGGTTCCTCCACACGGCCGCGATGCGTGGATCGCCCGGAATGCCGAACTGAGCGATGAACCCGGACCGCACCCGGAAAAACCGCGAATCGTCGTAAAATCCCGCTCTCACGAGGTTGTAAAACCGATCCACCCCGTGGGGCGCCCAATCCCGGTGCGCCTCGATGGTGAATTCACCTCGAGTGGTTTCCATCTTCACCTGAAACAGCGGCGGCGCCGGCTGAACCAACAGCTGATCATGGGGATCAAGCAGAGCGGGCAGGCGATGGCTCGAGCCGCCGCACCCGAACGAAACCAGGAAGAGCCACGCAAGGGCGCCCGTCCACCGCAAGGTGCTCAGAAGGTTCAGGTCGATGACCGTCATGGGATCGATCGCCACGCAATGAGACGATCGGATCGGGTCCCCCGAGGGCATCGCGCGGCAAGGCGTGAACGACGAGAGGGAGCCACCGCACCCCACGAGTTTCGTTCTTCGATGAAGTCTACCATTTCCGGTTGCGCCGCTGGTGGTTCTTTCGCAACACGCGGCGGAATCTCCCGAAACCGCGGACTCGGCGGATAATGTGCTCCGTCAGCGGTTGAAACACATTCGTGCATTACACATATTCGTTGTGTCCTGAGACTGCGTCATCGAGACGTCCTTCCCGTTCCACTCCCATTCCCGGTGACGTCCGACGTCTCGGTGCAAGGAGCTCGCCCGTGCGTTTTCATACTGCCTGTTTCGGCTTGCTATGTCTGACCGCCGGTCTTCTGGGGGGTTGCGGGATCCTCAAGAAGCCCGACATGAGTCGCACGGCTAGCATCGCCAAACTGCGCAAACCTCGCCACCCGCTCATCCTCATTCCGGGGTTTCTGGGCACCAAACTCAAGGATCCGGAGACCGGACGGGTCGTCTGGGGCAAGATGTCGAATGTTCTTCTGGGCGGTGACGATGACATCCTCGCGCTCGCGCCCGGGGCGGACGACACGGACGTTCAGGGCGAGCGAGTCGAGCCCTTCGCGATCTACGATAGTTTGTGGGGGGTCGAGTACTACAGGAAAATCATCTCGACGCTGCGGTCAGCCGGCGGCTACCAGATCGGCGACATCGATGATCCTCGCCCGGGGGATAACGCGTTTGTTTTCATCTATGACTGGCGGCGCGACAACGCCGGGTCGGCCCAGCGGCTCGCGAAGGCTATCGAGCACATCAAGGCGGCCCTCGGCGATGAGACCCTGACTTTCGACCTTCTCGCCCACAGCCAGGGCGGCCTGATCGCGCGCTATTACGTCAAGTACGGAGGGGCTCCCCTGGCGGACTCGGGACCACCGCCACGGCCGACGATGGTGGGCGCCGGCAACATCCACAAGGTGATCATGCTCGGCACGCCCAATCAAGGGTGCCTGCAGGCGTTGAAGATCCTGCACGTGGGTGTGCGAAAAGTCTTCCGGCCGATTCGACCAGAGGTGGTTTTCACGATGCCCTCCGTCTACCAGATGCTTCCCCCTCCCGGGGCGACCATCTTCGCGGACATGGAGGGACAGCCTGTCCCACTGGATCTGTACGATCCCGATACCTGGGTGAAAGAGGGCCTGTCCGCCTTCTCGCGGGATGCCCAGCAGCGGCTTCGCAGGAAGGTCCGGAAGGGGGCGCTGCCCGACCAAAGTATGGACGAGCTGAACCGCCGCTTTCGACGATTACTGGAGTGGTCGTTGAACCGGGCGAAGCGCTTCCGAGCGGCGCTGGAGGCGCCGGCCGAGGTCGGGTCGGACGTTGCCTACTACGCGTTCGGGAGCGACTGCATGCAGACCCCGAGGGCCGCCTTGCTGGTACACCGAAAAGGGCGCAAGGAGGTCGTTTTCGACCACGACCGCATCCCCGGCAACAGGATCACCCCCAAGCTCAGCAAGGCGCTGTACGGGGCGGGCGACGGGACCGTCCTGATGGAAAGTCTCCTGGAACTCCCCGACAAGGGCCAGGGCCCTCGGTCAGATGAAGAGGAGAGCGTGCGCTTCCAGTCCGCCTTCTTCGTCTGCGAGAGCCACGGCGTCCTGGCGAATAACCCGATTTTCCAGAACAACCTGTTCTACGTTCTGCTGCTCGAGGACGAGGCGGGTTCGCCTCCTGATCCGGTCCTTCCCGGTCTCGCGGCTCGGCAGTAAACTTCCCGGGCGGGAGCGAGGGCGGCGAGGTCTCAGAGGCTGACCGACTTGACCCAGAGGATCCCGGGTTGCCTCTTCAGCTCATCCTCGAGGCCCGCCGTCAGGGGGGAATCGAGATTGATGATGGCGATCGCGTGACCCCCGACCCGATCTCGGCCGAGTGACATATGGGCGATATTGACCTGCTCGCGGCCGAGCAGATTGCCCACCATGCCCACGATGCCCGGACGATCGTCGTTGGAGACCAGAAGCAGGTGTCCTTCCGGCCTGGCATCGAACCGGAAGCCGTCCAGACGCACGATGCGGGGTAAGTTCCGGCCGAAGACGGTGCCGGCGATCGCCTGCGCGCCATCCTCCCTGTGGAAAACCGTCGTGATCAGGTTGGTGTAATCCTGTGGCTCGGTCGTCCGCACTTCCTCGAGCTGGATCCCTTTTTCCCGCGCGATGAAGGTGGCGTTGACGGAGTTGACCGGGCCCGAGAGGAACTGTTCGAAGTACCCTTTCAGGATCGCCACCGTCAGGGCCGGCAGCGCCTGCTGGGGTATCTCGCCGCTGTACTCGACCGTGACCTTCCGCAGGCGCCCCGTCGCCATCTGAGCCTGAAAGTGGCCGAGTTTCTCGGCCAGCTCCAGATAGGGGCCCGAGCGTTCACGCACCTTCGGATCGATCGGGGTGACGTTGACCGCGTTACGGGTCACTCCGTCACGCAGGAAATCTCGGACTTGCTCGGCGATGCACGCGGCCACTTTCTCCTGCGCCTCGGAGGTGGAGGCCGCGAGGTGGGGGGTCATGACCACCCTGTCGTCCTGGCGGAAGGGGAGATCCCCCGGTGGTTCCTCTTCGAAGACATCGAGCGCGGCGCCGGCGACATGCCCGGTCTCGATGTGCTTGGCGAGGGCTTTCTCATCGATGATGCCGCCGCGGGCGCAGTTGATGATCCGGATGCCCGGCTTGCACGCGGCGAGTTCGCGGTCGTCGATGATGTGGCGGGTCTGGTCGGTGATCGGCGTGTGGACCGTGAGGAAGTCCGCCCGCCGGAGAAGCTCCTCGAGGCTGACGAAGCTGATGTGACACCTCTGGGCGTCCTCGGCGGAGACGAAGGGGTCGTGGCCGATGACCTCCATGCCGAACGATCGCGCTCGGTCCGCCACCTCACGGCCGATCTTGCCCATCCCGAGGATGCCGAGCACCTTGCCCTGAAGCTCGGATCCGACGAATCGTCCGCGTTCCCATCTTCCCTCCCGCATCGAGCGATGCGCCGCCGGGATCCCTCGCGCCATGGCGAGGAGCATGGCGAGGGTGTGCTCGGCCGCGGAGATCGTGTTGCCACCCGGAACGTTCATGACGACCACGCCGCACCGAGTCGCCTCCTCGAGATCGATATTGTCCACCCCTGTTCCGGCTCGACCGATCACCTCCAGACGTGACGCGGCGCGCAGGATCTCGGTGGTTACCTTCGTCCTGCTGCGAACGATCAGGGCCGCATACCGAGCGATGATCGACGCGAGCTCGTCCGGGGCGATCCCCGGCCGGTAGTCGATGCTGAGAGCCCTCTCGTCGGCGAGGATCTCGAGGGCCCTGTCCGAGACGGTATCGCTGATCAGGATCGCCTTCATGAGTTCTTCCTCAAGAAGCGATCGATCATCGACAGTATGGGCGTGATGTCCTCCTGAGTGATCTCCCCGAGATGGGCTATCCGGAACGACTTCTCTCTGGCGCTGCCGTACCCGCTGCCGATGAGTGCCCCCTGGCGCTCGAGGTCGGCGATCAGAGCCGCGATGCTGATCCCCCGTGTGTTGGCCACGCATGTGAGTGTATCGGAGGCATGGGCCTCGTCGGCGTAGAGGCCGAAACGATCCTTGGCCCAATCCCGGACCATGGCGGCCGTGCGGTGATGGCGATTCCAGCGGTTCTGCAGCCCTTCCTCCAGGATGTGCGCGAATTGCCTCTGCATGGCGTACATGTGCGAGACGGATGGAGTGACCAGGGGTTGTCCCTGGCGTGCCTTGTCGTGCATGCGGACCAAGTCGAAGTAGTAGCCCTTGGCGGCGGCTTTGCGCGACCGCTCGAGCATGCGCTCGGACACCGAGCAGAGGGAGAAACCCGGTGGCAGGGCCAGCGCCTTCTGGACGCTGGCCAGGCAGAAATCGATGCCGAAGTCATCCACTTTCACCGGCATTCCTCCCAGCGAGGAGACGGTGTCGACCATGAAGACCACGTCGGGATGCTTGCGCATGACGGCGGCGATCTCCTCCAGGGGATTCGCGACGCCCGTGGAGGTCTCGTTGTGAACGAGCGTCAGGGCGTCGTAACGACCCCCGGAGAGGGCCGCGTCGACCGCGTCGGGCCGGATGGCTCGGCCCCACGGTTCTTCCAACGCGTCCGCCTGCTTGCCGCAGTCGAGGGCGATCGTGTGCCACCTCCGGCTGAACGCGCCGCAAACAAGACAGAGCACGCGGCGCTGAACACCGTTGCGGATAGCCGCTTCCATCAGCCCGGTCGCGCTGCTCGTGCTCAACAGGATCGGCGCTCCGGTCAGCATGATGCGGGCGGCCTGCTCTTCGACCGAGCGCTGCAGCGTGACGATCTCGGAGCCTCGGTGGGAAATCGGAGGCTTGGCCATCGCCTCGAGGACGTCGGGACGCACCTCCGTGGGACCGGGGATGAAGAGTTTCAGTCGCGGTGGCATCAGTCTTCCAGGGTCGATATGTCTCCCTCCGGAAGTCCGAGCTCGCGAGCCTTGAGCAGGCGTCGCATGATCTTTCCTGACCGTGTCTTGGGCAGGGAAGGCAGGAACTCGATCTCCCGCGGGTAGGCATGGGCCGCCAGCCTCGTGCGGACGAACTGTTTTATCTCCTGTCGCAGGTTGTCCGAGGCGGTGAAGCCGTTCTTCAGCGAGATGAAGGCCTTGATGATTTCCATGCGTTCTTCGTCCGGCTTGCCGATGACACCGGCCTCGGCCACGGCCGGGTGCTCCACGAGGGCGCTCTCGACCTCGAACGGACCGACGAGGTGGCCCGCGGTGTTGATGACATCATCGGCGCGGCCCACGAACCACAGGTAACCGTCCTCGTCCATCCTCCCCCGGTCTCCCGTGAAGTACCATCCGTGGCGAAACCGCGAATCGTACAGCTCCTTCTTGTTCCAGTAGGTCCGGAACATCGAGGGCCAACCGGGCCGCAGGACGATGTTTCCTTCCTCGCCCGGTCCGAGCCGATTGCCGGCGTCATCCACGACGGCCGCTTCGGTGCCGGGGATCGGCCGCCCCATCGAGCCGGGCTTGATGTCCTGAGCACGGTAGTTGGCGATCTGAATGCACCCGGTTTCCGTCTGCCACCAGTTATCGTGAATCGGCAGGTTGAAGACATCCAGGCCCCAGGTGATCGCCTCCGGGTTGAGCGGTTCCCCGACACTGCAGATGTGACGCAAGCTCGACAGGTCGTATCTTTTCGGGATGGCCTCGCCGGCTTTCATCAGCATGCGCAGCGCGGTGGGGGCCGTGTACCAGACGGTCACCTTGTATTTCTGGATGATCTCGTACCACCGCACGGGATCGAAGCCTCCCTCGTATATGACCGACGTGATCCCGTTCGACCAGGGGCCGAACATGCCGTACGATGTTCCGGTGACCCATCCAGGGTCCGCGGTGCACCAGTAGATATCGTCCTCGTGCAGATCCAGGACATGCCGGGCCGTGATGTAGTGGCCCAGAATGGCCCGGTGCACATGGGCGGCCCCTTTCGGGCTGCCGGTCGTTCCGGATGTATAGTGTATGACGGCCCAGTCCTCCGGGTCGGTCCGTTCGATGGGCAGGGCTCTCGCCGTGGATCGCATCGCGTCCTCGAACCCGATCCGGTCGGGTGGGCTCGTCCCTCCCCCTGCGTGGTTTCTTCCCACAACGATAATGTGCTCGAGGCGTGGAAGATCGCCGCGGATCGAGTCAAGCCGCGGCGCCAGCGAGTGACTGGTCACGAGGGCCACGGCCCCGGAATCCGCCAGCCGATCGCGGATCGCGTCGGGACCGAAGGCCGAGAACAGCGGTCCCACCATCGCTCCCGCCTTCAGAGCGCCGAAGACGCTGATGTAAAGCTCGGGGATCCTGTCCAGAAAGACGAACACCCTGTCGCCCTTGGATACGCCCAGTTCACGAAGAACCCGGGCGAAACGCCCCGTCAGCGAGCACAGCTCGTCGAACGAGTAGCTCTCGGCGGTGCCATCGCGCGATTCCCATAGCAGGGCCTTCTTGGACCCGATGGGCGTGCCCGCGTGCCGATCGATGCACTCGTGGGCGATGTTGAGACCGCCGCCGGGGAGGCCATCGAGATCGGCGAGCACATGGTCCCATGCGAAGGAGCGACGCACCGCCTCGTAATCATCGAGGTGGGGGCGCGGTTCGCTCCGGCCGGGGGGCGGCTTCTTGATCGTCTTGTAGGCCATGGGTGTCTCCCGTGCGGAAGGCCGATTCTATCAGGATGCGCACCGTGAGGTCGAGCGCTGCCGCCATGGGATCGGATCTCGGCTCGAGCCTGCGGGGTCTCCTCAGTCGCGACCGGGGGGCGCCTGGGGAGGCGGCAGCGAGCGCATCAAGGCGATCGCTTCGTCCCGGCTGGAGATCCGCCGGTCCACCTGCAGGCGCGTCAGCCAGCGAAGCACCGACCCGACGCGGGGCCCGGGACCGATCGCCAGGATGTGCATGACATCATGGCCGGTCACCAGGGGCGTAGGGGCGATCAGGCGATCGCCTTCGACCGCGAGAACGTGCATGACTTTCCCGACGAGGTCATCGAGCCGGCGTGTGCGGCTTGCATCGTCCTGCCCTCCGGCGGACCGGCGGTCCGAGAGCGCCAGCAGGCACAGCAGCGGCGTGTCGTGCTCCATCTGGTGGACGAGTCGCCTGATGGCTTTGGCCGAGACATCGCCTCCTTGTGCCAGAAGGGGCAGACGCAGATGGTTCTGGACCAGTCGAGCGATCCGATGCGTCCGGGCCCGGCTGAGCCGCAGGTCGGTGAGCGCGCGGCGGGTGATCTCGGCCGAAACCCACTCGTGGCCGTGGAAGTGAACCTCGCCGTTCTGGTCGGTCCGTGCCGTGGCAGCCTTGCCCGTATCATGGAGCAGGACCGACCACTTCAAGGCCTCCACGGCGTCATCGTCGGCGGGAGGGGGGGCTCCGGACGCTGCGTCCCCCGCGTGCAAAAGGTCGGCTGCCTCGACGGCGCACAGCGTGTGCTCGAGAACGTCGTGGGAGTGCCACCGGTTCTGTTGCAGACCGGCGAGAGGGCGCAAGGCCGGGAAGATGGGAAAGAGCAGGCCCAGATCCTTCATCATGCGCAGGCCGGCGCCCGCGCGGGGCGAGGAGAGGATGAGTCCCAGTTCCCCGGCTATGCGCTCCGCCGCGGCGGTGACGATGTTCGCGGCGCCACGCCGGATGGCATCCGCGAGGCCGGCGTCGAGCGTGAAGTCGTCGAGAAGCGTGGCCAGGCGGACAGCCCGCAGAAGCCGGAGCGGATCGGAATCCAGGCCACGCGGGCTGACGTGGCGGATCCGCCGTCTCATCAGGTCCGTCATGCCGCCGACGGGATCGATCGGTTGATCCCATGAAAGGCCCCCGGGACGAAGTGGTACCGCCATGGCGTTGATCGTGAAGTCACGCCGCGCCATCTCGCCCCCGAGCTGGCCCGGCCCGCATGCGGATATGTCGATGAGCCAGCCGAGCAAAGCCGTCCGGTAGGTCGCGGGATGCTCGCGCGGGACGACAGCCGGCTTGCCGCCGGTCCTCGCGACCAAACCGGCCAGGAAATCCCGTGGGTTGCCCTCCAGCAGGAGGTCAAGATCGATCGGTTCCCGCCCCAGAAGCTTGTCGCGCACGAAGCCACCGACAACGTAGGCCGTGGTGCCGGTGGATGCCGCGAGGTCTGCCAGGAATCTGAGAACCTCTTCCGTCATGGTGATCTCTTTTCCACCTCAGCGCGGAGCGGCGGCCCGGACGGGGCGGGAGGGGCGGTCCTGCAGATCTCTCGATCGGAGCGGCGTGAACCCGGTCTCGATCGCTTCGCGGACTTCGCGGATCAGCTGGTTTCTCGACTGGTAGCCGTGATCCGTCGTCGGGATCGGATTCCCGATGACGACATCGATGGGCCCGGGGGCGATATCGAGCGTGTTTTTCGGAAGCACGGCACGACTTCCACTGATGCTGATCGGCACCAGGGGGCACCCGCTGTTGATGGCGAGAATGAACCCACCTTTCTTGAACGGCTGGAGCTGTCCGTCGGGGCTCCGGGTCCCTTCCGCGAACACGACGATCGAGGTGCCCGAGCGAATCTTGGCCGCCGCCGTTTGCAGGCTTCGTAACGACTTCTCTCGATCCGTCCGGTCGATCTTGATGAACCCCGCCAGCGACAGCGCCCACCCGAACACCGGGATCTTGAACAGTCCTTGCTTGGCGATGACCCGGTATTGCCCGGGCAGGGCGCTTATGAGCGCCGGCACGTCGAAATAGCTCTGGTGGTTGGTGATGTAAATGAACGGCCCGCCGTGGCCGAGTTTCTCCCGGCCTCTCGTGTGAACGGTGACCCTGCTGGTACGCAGGATGCACCAAGCCCACGGACGGGCAAACCAGACCAGCGGGTTGCCGTTCGGGATCACCAGGCAGCCCAGGATGGCGAGCATCCCGAAGATCAGCGTGTAAAACCCTATCGACATGCCGAGTACGATCCGCCGCATCAGCCCAAGGATACCATGCTCCACGGCGTTTCATAGCGTGTAGCGCTTCGGCTAGAATCACTGGATGCTGCGCATCGGTATCGACACGGGAGGAACGTTCACGGATTTCGTCATCGTCCACGACGCCCATGGGATCACCTGGAAGGAGCCTTCGACCCCATCGGATCCGGCCCGGGCGATCCTGGCGGGCCTGCGCAGGCTGATTCGCAAGCCGGCGGGCCGGGGCGAGATCGTGCATGGTTCGACGGTGGCGACCAACGCCCTGCTGGAGAACAAGATCGCGCGCGTTGCCTTCGTGACCAACAGAGGGTTCGAAGATCTTCTCGAGATCGGTCGGCAGGCCCGCCCCGAACTGTATAACCTCTCGGTGCGGCGTGTCGCGCCGCCGGTGCCCCGCGGCCGGCGTTTCGGACTATCCGGGCGCCTCGATCATGCCGGTACGACGCTGGAGGAGATCGTCGAAGAGGAGCTTGCGTGCCTGAGCCGGCGGTTCGAGCAGGACGCGGTGGAGGCGGTAGCCATCTGCCTCCTGCACTCTTACGCCAATGCCGCACAGGAGGAGCGCGTGGCCCGGTACCTGCAAAGGCCCGGATTGGTGGTCTGCGTGTCCTCGCGGATCGTCCCCGAGTACCGCGAGTACGAACGCGCCTCGACGGTGGCGGTCAACGCTGCCGTGGCGCCGGTCGTTTCGAGCTATCTGTCGGTGCTCGGCGAGGGCCTGAAATCGGCCGGACTCGCCGCCGGCAGCAGGTTGCGGATCATGGGCTCCAACGGCGGCGCGCTGTCACCGACCGCGGCGCGCGAACAGGCCGTGCGGACGGTGCTGTCGGGTCCCGCGGCGGGCGTTCGTGCTGCGGAGTTCGTCGGGCGGGCGATCGGCTGCGAGCGGATCATCTCGCTCGACATGGGGGGAACATCGACCGATGTTTCGCTCATCGAGGGGCGGGCACGCATGACCCCGGAGGTCGTCGTGGCCGGACATCCGGTGCGCATCCCCGCCATCGATATCCACACCGTTGGGGCGGGAGGCGGATCGATCGGCTGGTGTGACGCCGGCGGGGCGCTGCGCGTCGGCCCCGCCAGCGCGGGCGCCGATCCGGGCCCGGCATGCGACGGACGTGGCGGACCCCCGACTGTCACGGACGCCAACCTGATGCTCGGCCGCATGGTGCCGGAGCGATTCCTGGATGGACGCATGGCGCTCGACCTCGGGGCCTCCGCCCGCGCCCTCGAGGCTCTCGGCCGCCCGCTGCAGCTGGATCCGACCCAGGTCGCCGAGGGGATGCTCGAGGTGGCCGAGGCCACGATGACGCGCGCCATTCGCGTCATCTCGTTGTACCGCGGATACGAGCCGGGAGATTTCACGTTGCTCGCTTTCGGCGGAGCGGGGGGCCTGCATGCGGCGGCCCTGGCCGGGGCCCTGGAGATGCGCCATGCGGTCGTGCCCCATGGTCCCGGCGTTTTCTCGGCCTTCGGGATGACCGTCAGTGACGTGATGCGGGATCGCTCCAGGAGTCTGCTTGCCGTGGCGGCGGCGGTCTCCCCGACGCGGCTCGAGGAGGAGTTCGCCCGGTTGGAGGAGAGCTGCCGCAGGGACCTCGAGGCGGATGGCGTGACGCGGTCCCGCATGGTGTGCGAGCGGACTCTCGATTTGAGATACGCCGGCCAGTCCCATGAGTTGAACCTGCCGTTCGAACGACAGGGACGGGGATGGCAGGAGCTGTTTCACGATGAGCACCGGCGGCGGTTCGGGTATGACCGACCTGATCAGCCGATCGAGATCGTCACGCTGCGCGTGCGCGGGATCGGGCGGATCGAAGCACCTCCCGAGCGGAAGATCGATTCCCGGGGTCGCAGTCTGCGTGGAGCCCGCCTCGGCTCGCGGCCCGTGACCTGGCGTGGCAAGCCGGCGGATACCGCTGTTTACCTGCGCGACAAGATCCCTCCCTCCGGGGGTGCGGGCGGCGAGGAGGCCCTCGACGGGCCGGCTTTGATCCTGGATTCGGGCGCCACGACGTTCGTGCCGCCGTCGTGGCGGGCTCACCTCGACCACGGGGGTCACCTGCATCTGGAGCGGAGCGGATGAGCCCGCCTCCCGGTTACGATCCGATCCGGCTGGAGGTCTACCATAACCTGTTCGCCTCCATCGCCGAGGAGATGGGAGCGGCCCTGCAGATG
>JBHHZN010000005.1:0-21088 GCA_046758155.1 Acidobacteriota bacterium
AGCCAGGGAGAATGCGCGACCTGCGTTCCCCTGGTGAACGCGACCTGGTCGGGATCGATCTTCTCGGCATCCACGCGCGCCACCGGATGCGGCCCCACGCGGGACAGGCCCGGCGCCTCGTAAGGGTAGTCATCCGGTCGCGCCTCGGGCCGCTCCGGGTAGGTCCATTCATCGGGATCTCCCGCTTGTACAGGCCGGTTCGCACGGGACCATCACCCCAGAAGCCGGCGCCCCATGGCGGCAACCCCTCGACGACGCCCGGGCTGCTCGTGAACCCCCCGGTGAAAACATCGAACCAGAACGCCCCATCGGGATGGTGCCCTGCCGTGAGCACCGCGGCGCGATCCTTGCCCGCCACCGTGAAGACCTTGGCTCCCCGCGCCGCCCGGCCGAGGAGATCGGCGAGGTTCTCCCCCTCGAGGTTATCGGGCGACACCGGCCGCCGCGCCGCGCCGGGCCAGGAACGCCTCGAGCCGGCCTCGGGATCCCGGATGCAATAGACGTCCGCGTGCGCCGTGGTGTCGTGCCAGTGGTTCAGGATGATGCCGTTGTGCGAAGGGAACAACCCCGAGAGAAGCGTGGCATGGCCGGGCCCTGTCTCCGTCACCGCGTGGTCGTGGCGGCAGCGCGTGAAGCGGCGCCCCCTGTCAAGCAGCAGGCGGTAACCGCCGGAAAGCAACGGGCCGAGTCTCTCTAGGGTTCCCGCGGGCAACTGGTCCACGATGATCACGACGATGAGCGCAGGGGCCACACCCGGAGCGGCGCCGGCCGCGGGCGCCGCCATGGTTGCACCCCCCGCGGGCGCCAGGCCGACGAGCAGCAGCGCAAGGTGGAGGCGAAGGGTCCGTTTCACCCTTTCACCAGGTCGGCGAACGCTTCCGCGAGGGTGGGAAACTTGAATGGAAAACGCAGATCCATCAGACGGCGCGGTATGACCCGCTGGCTGCACAGGAGCAAGGAGTCGGCCATCTCGCCGACCATCAGCCGCATCACGGACGCCGGCAGGGGCATCAGGGCGGGCCTGTGAAGGGCTCGGCCCAGCGCTCTGCTGAACTCGCTGTTGCGCACCGGCGTGGGGGAGACCGCGTTGACCGCGCCGTGAACATCCTCGTTGATCAGCAGGAACCGGATGATCCTCACGAGGTCATAGATGTGGATCCATGACATCCACTGGCGGCCGGTTCCGAGCCGCCCTCCGATCCCGAGCTTGAAAGGGAGCATCAACCGCGGGAAGGCCCCTCCCTGCCGCGCCAGCACCAGCCCCGTGCGCAGATGAACCACGCGGATACCGGCCTGCGCCGCGCGCGACGCGGCCTTCTCCCACTCCCGGCCGACCTGGGCGAGGAACCCGTCCCCGGGCGCCGAGTCCTCCGTCAACTCCTCCTCGCCGCGCTCGCCGTAATATCCGATCGCGGAGGCCGAGATGAGAACACGCGGCGGGCGCTTCAGTCTGGTCAATCCATCGGCCAGGATCCGTGTCCCCTCCACGCGGCTGGCGCGAATCCTCTCCTTGATCTCGGGACTCCATCGGCCGGCGGCGATCGGCTCGCCGGCCAGATGCACGACCGCGCTGCAACCCTCCAGGCGCTCCGTGTCGATCGACCCCTGAACGGGATCCCACAGCACCGAGTCGGCATCGTGGCCGCCGGTTCTCACCAGGCGTATGATCCTGGCCTCGACGAGAATGCGGATCAGGGCGGATCCGATGAGGCCCCCGCTGCCGGAAATGGCTATCGCACCGAGGTCCATTGTCCCTGTTATTTCTTCTTGAATAGATTATCGAAGGCGGCGCGGGCATTCGAGGCAGACCCTCCGCCCGCGCGCCGCCCCGTGGCGTCGAGGACGGTATTCGGCCGGAAGAACGAGCAGTTGTTGGCCGCCGTCTTGTCCAGCACCTGCTCGGTGATCGGGGCGTTGCATTCCCATCGCGCGCCCGTATCCAGGTGGGCGCACGAGCGACAGACATGGAGGGCGGCGCCGCAGCTCGAGCAGGTCGCCTCCGGTGTCAGCCCCTCGACGGCCCCGGCATCGGCGTTGCACTGGGGGCACCGCAGAATCAGACGGGCCGAGCGCTCCATCATGTGGCGAAGCTGCCGCTCCGCCGGGGAGCGCGGTGTGCTGGACTTCTTGCGCTCCTTGTCCTTGTCGAACTCGGAATCGCGGTAGCCCCGGTGCCTGTATTTCATCCGCCTCGCTCCTTTCTGCAGCTCACGCTCCCGGCCCCCCCCGGAGACCGGTGGCTCCCTTCACCTGTCGCGGCATCAGTCTAACCCGCCCGGCACGCCAGGGAAAGCCCGTCCCCACGGCATATCGCCCTGTAGTATGATTCGACCATGGTATGACATGAGGCCCGGATCCGGAAAGACCGCTCCCACGGGGCAGGACATCCAAGGAGAAAACGCGCACTCATGCCCGATCCCGATCGCGAGGAACAAGCGAGACAGCTTCTGCGAGCGGCATTGCACGAGCAGAGATCCAAGCGATATGAATCCGCCGTGCGCCTCTACAAGCGATCGCTGAACAGGTATCCGACCGCGGAGGCTCATACCTTTCTCGGGTGGGCGTACAGCTTCATGGGCAGGCTCGACGAGGCGATCTCGGAGTGCCGCCGTGCCATCGGCATCGATCCCACGTTCGGCAACCCGTACAACGATATCGGTTCTTATCTCATGAAGCTGGGGCGTTTCCAGGAGGCTATCGCGTGGCTCGAGAAGGCCAAAAACGCTCCCCGCTACGAGCCTCGTCACTACCCCTACCTTAACCTCGCCCGGGCGTACGCGGCGCTGGGCCGGTATCATGACGCGTGCCGCGAGATGTCGCAAGCTCAGTTTATCCACGAAGAAGTGGTCGAGAACGGACAGGATCGGTTCCCCGAGGGCGGAGAGACCATCCACTGAACCCCGGCTCGCAGGATGCCAAGGAGAGATCGTAGCCGTGCCGATGACGAGGATCGTGGTTCCCGGCATCGAGGTTCTGGGTCGCCGTCGCCCGCGGTGGCTGAGCACCAGACGCGTCGGCCTCCTGATGCACCAGGCCTCCGTGACGCGACGCCTCGTTTCCTCGCGCGATCTCATGGCGCGTCTGTGCGGGAGTCGCCTGGCGGCGCTGTTCGGGCCGCAACACGGCATCGCGGGGGAAAAACAGGACAACATGGTCGAGTCGCCCCACTCGGTCGACGGGCGCCTGCGTATCCCGGTCTTCAGCCTCTACTCGGAGACCCGGCGTCCCACCGCCGAGATGCTCGAGCGGATCGACACGCTTGTCGTGGATCTGCAAGACGTCGGCACGCGCGTTTACACATTCGTCTGGACGGTCGCGCTGGCGATGGAGGCGTGCGCCGACGCCGGGATCCCGGTGGTCATCCTCGATCGGCCGAACCCTCTGGGAGGACTCCTCACCGAAGGCAACCTGATCCGCTCAGGCTATGAATCGTTCGTGGGATTGTATCCGATTCCGATGCGGCACGGCCTCACGCTCGGGGAGACAGCACGCCTGATCAACGCTCACCTGGGACGGCGCGCCGGCGGCCGCGCGTGCGATCTGACGGTCATCGCGATGGAAGGCTGGCGCCGGCGGATGCGGTTCGCGGCCACCGGACTGCCCTGGATCTCCCCCTCTCCCAACATGCCGACGCTGGACACCGCCGCGGTGTATCCCGGGCAGGTGCTCCTCGAAGGAACGAACCTCTCGGAAGGGCGCGGGACCACGCGCCCGTTCGAGCTCTGGGGGGCTCCCTTCCTCGACACCGGCGAGCTGCTGGCTCGGTTCTCATCGCGACGTTTGCCCGGCTGCCGGCTGCGCGAGCATCTTTTCGAGCCGACGTCCCAGAAATGGCGCGGCCAGACCTGTCGCGGTTTCCAGCTCCATGTGACCGATCCTGAACGTTTCAGGCCGTACCTGACCACACTCGCGTTGCTCCAGGACGTGCGTTTGGTCCATCGCGAGGAATGCGCGTGGAAGCAACCACCGTACGAGTACGTCACGGATCGCCTGCCGATCGACGTCTTGACGGGAGATCCGCTCGTGCGGGAGGCGATCGACTCCGGGGCGGATCTGCGCGCGCTGGCCGCGACGTGGAGCCACGACCTGCGAGCGTTCAAGAAGGAGGCACGGGCGCATCTGCTCTACCCGGCCTGAGGCCGCCCGCGCCGCGACCTGGTATAATGGGGACCCCTTCGGCGAGACATCGAGGAGATCCATGAACACCGCTGCAAAGGATACGTTCAGGAGCCGTGCGCGGTTGCGCGCCGGCGGCGCGGAGTACGAGATCTTCCGTCTCGACGCGCTGGCCCAGGCGGGCATAGGCCATGTCGAGAGGCTTCCGTTATCTTTGCGGATTCTGCTGGAAAACCTGCTGCGGCACGAGGACGGCTCGACCGTGACCCGCGACGACATCGTCGCGCTGGCCTCGTGGGATCCGCATTCCCGGCCCAGCCACGAGATCGCCTACCGGCCCGCCCGTGTTCTCTTGCAGGATTTCACCGGCGTGCCGGCCATCGTGGATCTCGCGGCCATGAGGGATGCCCTGGCGCGCGTGGGAGGCGACCCGCGCAAGATCAATCCCCTCCTCCCCGTGGATCTGGTCATCGATCACTCCGTCCAGGTCGACTCGTTCGGCTCGGCGCAATCCTTCATCCTGAACGCGGAACGGGAACTGGGGCGGAACCGGGAGCGATACGAGTTCCTGCGCTGGGGCCAGCAGGCCTTCGAGAACTTCCGCGTCGTACCGCCCGACACCGGCATCGTCCATCAGGTCAACCTGGAACATCTCGCCCGTGTGGTCTTCACCGATCCCGCCGGGAGTCACTCAGCCGGGCGCGCCTACCCCGACACGCTCGTCGGGGCCGACTCGCACACGACGATGATCAACGGCCTCGGGGTGCTCGGCTGGGGAGTCGGCGGCATCGAGGCGGAGGCCGCGATGCTCGGCCAGCCCATCACGATGCTCGTCCCCCAGGTCGTCGGTTTCCGGCTCACGGGGAGTCTGCCCGCGGGCGCCACGGCGACCGATCTCGTCCTCACGGTGACTCAGAAGCTGAGATCCCATGGCGTGGTGGGGAAATTCGTGGAGTTTCACGGTCCCGGGCTGGACACGTTGTCCCTGCCCGATCGTGCCACGATAGCCAACATGGCACCGGAGTACGGCGCGACCATCGGCCTGTTCCCGGTCGATGCCGAGTCGCTGCGCTACCTCCAGCTCACGGGCCGCGGAAAAGATCAGATCGCTCTGGTCGAAGCCTACTGCAAGGAACAAGGCCTCTTCCGGACAGCCGAAACCACCCCCCCTGTCTACTCCGCCACGCTGGAGCTGGATCTTTCCACCGTCGAGCCCTGCATCGCCGGCCCGAAGCGGCCCCAGGACAGGGTGCCGCTGCGCCGCAGCCAGGCGGCGTGCCGCGAGGCGATCGCCGAATTCATCAAGGGATCGCATCCGGAAGCGGACGCCGCGTTGATGAGAATCTGGGTCGAAAAGGCCGTCGCGCGGGACAGCGCCGCCGGCCCATCGCCTCGGGCGGAATCCTCCGACGCGGTCAAATCGCCGGTTGCCGTCACCTGTCACGGCCAGACCTTCCGCCTCCAGCATGGTTCGATCGTCATCGCGGCCATCACATCCTGCACGAACACGTCGAATCCCGCCGTGATGCTCGCCGCGGGATTGCTCGCGCGCAAGGCGGTCGCCCGTGGACTGCGCGTGAAGCCGTGGGTCAAGACCAGTCTCGCCCCCGGATCCCAGGTCGTGGCCGACTACCTCCGGAAGGCAGGCCTCCTCGCCGATCTCGAAATGCTGAACTTCCACCTCGTCGGCTTCGGCTGCACGACATGCATCGGCAATTCCGGCCCGCTCCCCGAGCCGATCGCCACGGCGATCACGGCAAACAAGCTCGTCACCGTTTCCGTCCTGTCGGGAAACCGCAACTTCGAAGGCCGCATCAACCCGCACGTGCGTGCCAATTACCTCGCGTCCCCGCCACTCGTCGTGGCGTACGCTCTGGCCGGCGACATCGATATCAATCTGCTGTCGAATCCTCTCGGCAACGACTCCACGGGGAAACCGGTGTACCTGGAGGAGATCTGGCCGACGGCGGACGAGGTGAACAAGACGATGCGATCAGCCGTCGAGCCGCAGATGTTTTCGCGCCGGTACGCCACGGTGGACGAGGGGGACGAACGATGGAGGGCGATCGAGGTGCCTTCGGGCGCCACCTTCACCTGGAACGAGTCGTCGACCTACATCAAGAATCCACCCTTCTTCCAGAACACCCCTGAAGCGCCGCCCGGGCTGATGGATGTTCAATCCGCGCGCGTCCTGGTGATGCTGGGAGACTCCGTCACGACGGATCACATCTCCCCCGCCGGCGCGATCCCGCCGGACGGGCCGGCGGGCCAGTACCTCGTCGCGCACGGAGTCCCGCCGGCGTCGTTCAACTCGTTCGGGGCCCGCCGGGGCAACCACGAGGTCATGATGCGAGGCACCTTCGGGAACATCCGGCTGCGCAACCTCCTGGCGCCCGGCACCGAGGGTGGCTGGACGGTCCACTTGCCGGAAGGCACGCGGATGAGCATCTACGACGCCGCCATGAAGTATCGCGAGGAGGCGACGCCCCTGCTTGTGCTGGCGGGCAAGGAGTACGGCACCGGGTCCTCGCGCGACTGGGCGGCGAAGGGGACGATGCTGCTGGGGGTGCGGGCGGTGATCGCGGAGAGCTTCGAAAGGATCCACCGATCCAACCTGGCCGGCATGGGAGTGCTCCCCCTGCAATTCCCCGAAGGCCAGGGCATCGCGTCGATCGGTCTGACGGGACAGGAGATCTACAGCATCGAGGGGATCGCCGCGGGCCTGGAACCCGGCTCGAGGGTTCGCGTGAGCGCCCAGGACGGCGATGGTCGATCCCGTCGCTTCGAGGCGATCGTGCGTCTCGACACACCCCGCGAGGTCGACTACTACCGCCACGGCGGGATCCTGCCGTTTGTTCTTCGCAATCTCCTGCGCGGGCCGTGAGAACCGGGCCGGCATCGTTCATCGGGTCATCACCTCGGACCCGGGGCCGGTGAGCGAGCCGACAGCCCGGCGGCGGCGCCGGCAGCCGGGGTGCCGGGACACCTCCCATGGCACCCGATCCAGTGAATGAGGGGGACTCTCCTGATGATGTCACGATTCCCGGCGTTTCCCAGAAATCGCGTGACCGGCATGCTGTTGATCCTGGCGGCATCGTGTGCCGGCGTGACGGCGGCGGAGAATGCACCGAGAGAGCTGACCGTCAAGGAGATTTTCGACGGAGAGCTGAGCACCCGGGCGCCGGGCGGCTTCGCCTGGTCTCCGGACGGCACCCGCCTGGCATTGCTCGGCGCACCCGAGCCGGGACGCTCCGCTCGCCTCCAGGTGCTCGAGATGAGCACCGGGCGGATGAGCGTCGTGCTGCCGGGCAACGACGAGACCGCTGCGGTCGGCGCCTATCGATGGGCTCCCGGCAGCGATGCGATCGTGCTCACCCAGAAAGATGATCTCTTCCTCGTGCCCATCGACGGCCGGGGCCGGCCAAGAAAACCGCGCCGCCTCACCCGGACGCCGGCTGCCGAGAAGGACCCGCTCTTTTCACCGGATGGGAAACGGATCGGCTTCCTGCGTGACGAAGATCTGTTCGTGATCGATCTCGACTCGGGCCGGGAGCGGCGGCTGACCGACAGCGGCTCCGAAGAGAGGCTCAACGCCCACCCGGACTGGGTCTACGAGGAGGAATTCGACCTCCGCCGAGCCTGGTGGTGGTCGCCCGACTCCTCGCGCATCGCCTATCTGCAGTTCGACCAGGCCGAGGTGCCCCGTTACCCGATCGTGAGCTGGATGCCGACCCACCCGACCCTGCGGTGGCAGCGTTACCCGAAGGCGGGCGACGTCAACGCGGTGGTGCGCCTGGGCGTGGTGCCGGCCGGCCTCCAGGAAAGCCCGGCACCCGCCACCCGCTGGATGGACCTGGGGCGATCGCCCGACGTCTACATTCCCCGCGTCGCCTGGGCCGGAGTCGAGCGGCTGGCCGTGCAGCGGCTGGACCGGCGGCAGAGGCACCTCGAGTTGCTGGCCTGTCGCGCCGACACCGGTTGCTGCGCCCGCACGCTCGAGGAGAACGACCCGCATTGGATCAACATCGGCGACGACTGGCGTTTCCTCACCGAGGGAGATCATGCCGGCGGGATCATCTGGGGGTCGGAACGCGATGGGTTCCGCCACCTTTACCTTTACGATCAAGGCGGCCGACTGGTCCGACAGCTCACGCGGGGAGATTGGATGGTGACCGATCTCGAGGCGGTCGACGCGGCCGGCGGGCTGGTGTATTTCACCGCCACCAAGGACGATCCCCTCCAACGGCAACTGTACCGTGTCCGCCTCGACGGCACCGGCCTGCGACGGCTCACCAGGGAAAACGGCTGGCATCGGACCTGGGTGGCGCCCGACGGGCGCCGATTCGTGGACAGTTTCTCCACCATGACCCGACCGCCCCGGATCACCCTGCGCGGATCCGAGGGCCACGAGCTCCAGATCCTGGACGACAGGCTGATCGGGATCCTCGCCGGGTATCGCCTCGGGCCGGTGGAGTTCGTCACCGTGCCGGCGGAGGATGGCGCGTCGTTGCCCGCGGTCATGATCCGGCCGCCCGATTTCGATCCCGGCAGGAAGTACCCCATCCTCGTCTACGTCTACGGCGGCCCGCACGTCCAGAACGTCCGCAACGGGTGGGGTGGACAGCGCGGGCTCTGGCACCAGATGATGGCATCGCGCGGGTACATCGTCTGGACGCTCGATAACAGAGGGGCCTTCGGCCGCGGCCACGCCTGGGAAACACCCATCGACCGCCGCATGGGCCGACAGGAGCTAGCCGATCAGCTCGCCGGTATCGCCTACCTGAAGACCCTCCCCTTCGTCGACGCCTCGCGCATCGGTCTGTGGGGATGGTCCTACGGTGGCTACATGACGCTGTATTCCCTGCTGAACGCCCCGGGCGTTCACAAGGCCGGCGTGAGCGTGGCGCCCGTCACCGACTGGAAGGATTACGACACGATTTACACCGAACGGTACATGGGCCGACCCCAGGAAAACGAGAAAGGATACGAATCCTCCTCTCCGGTTCACCGGGCCGGCGACCTGGCCGTTCCCTTGCTGCTCGTGCACGGGACCTCGGATGATAACGTGCACATGCAGAACTCGATCCAGATGCTCAACGCGTTCGTGGCGGAGAACAAGGCGGTCCGGTTCATGGCCTATCCCGAGAAGAAGCACGGCATCCGGGGACCCCGCGCGCGGGTTCACCTGTTCGAGGCGATCACGCGCTTCTTCGAGGACAACCTGTAGGATGAGACGGTCCCTGATCGGCGAGACGCTCGGCAGATATCTCATCGAGGAAAAGCTCGGCCAAGGCGGGATGGGAGTCGTCTACCGCGCCCGGGACGAGCGCCTCGGCCGATCGGTGGCGCTCAAGGTGCTCCCACCCGATCTCGTGCGTGATGCCGAACGCCGGCGGCGCTTCGAGCAGGAGGCCAAAGCGGCCTCGGCCGTCAATCATCCCGCGATAGCGCAGATCTACTCGATCGAGGATGAGGCCGACACGACCTTCATCGTGATGGAGTACGTCGCGGGGTCGACCCTGCGCCGGCTCATCACACGGGGTGAGCTGGATCTCACCTCCGCGGTCGAGATCGGCATCCAGGTCGCCGAGGGACTGGCCACCGCCCACAGGACCGGCATCGTCCACCGCGATATCAAGTCGGACAACATCATGGTCACCGGCGACGGGCACCCGAAGATCCTCGACTTCGGCCTCGCGAAGCTCTTGGCTTCAGGCGACGAGCCGGCCGATCCGGGGACTCTCCACGGGTCGCAGGCGGAAACGCTGGCCCGGACTCGAGCGGGCGTGATCCTGGGGACGGTGGCGTACATGAGCCCGGAACAGGCGCGCGGTCTCAGCGTGGACTGGCGATCCGACATCTTTTCCTTCGGTATCGTCCTGTACGAGATGGTCACGGGAATGCTGCCGTTCGAGGGCGCAAGCGCCCTGGACACGATGCACGCCATCGCCTTCGACCGGACCCGGCCCGTCACCTCCATCCGCTCCCAAATTCCGCATTCCCTGCAACGCATCGTCGATCGTTGCCTGCGCAAGAAACCGGAGGAGCGCTATCAAAGCCTGAGTGAGACGGCCGACGAGTTGCGCGCCGTCAGGCGCGAGATCGAAACGGGTGTTTCGAGCAGCACGCCGATCCTCGAAAGATTGAGAGAGTGGACCCGCGGTCTGTCGACCCGCGAGGCCGTCCTGGCGGCAGCGGCGGGCATCGCGATCGTCCTGGTCTTGTTGTGGATGCTGCCGGATCGCGGGATGGGCGGTGCCTCACCGATCGCTGCGCTGGTCATTCTCGGCGCCCTCCTATTTCGCAAGTTCCGCAATCGCGGCCTACGCGAAGTCCGGCGGTTCGTCAAGAAGGCCGGCGCGCTGAAGGAGGTGCGGATCATCACCTTCCAGAAGGGTCTGTTCACGATCGTGGCGGATCACCCCACGGCGCGGACCTACCTGAAGCTCAACGCCTACTTGTCCAACGCCAATGAACGATTGTTTTACGGCGAGGCGATGACGATGGTGGTTCAAGAAGCATCCGCCACCGAGCAGCTCCAACGGGTCCTGCACGGTCCCGGCGTCCAGTACGTGCGAGACGATCCCTGAAAGACCCGCGACACGCGGGCCGTTCGACGCAAGTTCCTCATGGTTCGCGGGAAGGATTCGGGAAATGGTCCACCCAACAGCAGTCGGGCCGGCCGGCGACGACGCGGTCTCGCTGCGAAATTACTTCCTCGCCGGCCCGGCGGGCCGCATCGAATGTCTGCTGAAAAAGCCGGGAGAAGGCGCCCCACCGCGGGCCGCCGCCGTGGTCTGCCATCCTCATCCGCTCTTCGGGGGCACGATGCACAACAAGACCGTGCATGCCGTCACGGGGGCGATGCTGGCGGCCGGACTTCCGGTCTTGCGTTTCAACTTCCGCGGCGCGGGCCTGAGCGACGGCGAGCACGACTCCGGCGTCGCCGAGCTCGAGGACCTCGGCGTGGTCATCGATCATCTGGCCGGCCTGTATCCCTCGAGCCTCCTGGTGGTGGCCGGATACTCGTTCGGGGCCTTCGTGGGGTTGAAGGGCGGGTGCAGGAACCGGCGCGTCGCGGCACTCATCGGTATCGGCGTACCGGTCTCGCTGTACGACTTCACCTTCCTGGCCGGCTGCGACAAGCCGGTGGCGATGATCCAGGGCGAGCGCGATCCGTTCGGGCACCCATTTTCTTTGGCGAAACTTGCCGCGAGGACCAGGGCCGGCATCACCATTCTCCCCATCGACGGGGCGGGCCATGACCTCGCCGGCCACCGGGAGGCGTTGCGGCAGCGAGTGGTCGAAGCGCTGCGCGCGACGATCGACACCCTTTCAGTCTGACCCCGACTCGACCAGGTCCCGGCTCAGAGCCCGCCGGACGACGTCGCTGAGCGTGGCGCCCTCCTTGTAATGGGGATGCTCGATAGGGATCGTGTCGGCCCGGCGCCTCGGACGAACTCCTCGCGCTGAGAGGGGCTGAAGCGGAACCTGACATAGTGGACAGCGCTGATGCGTTGCCGGGAGCTGTGTCCGGCCTCGAAGGCCGCCTCAACCTGCCCCGTGGCCGGCAGGCGAAAGAACAGGCAGCCCGGCCGTCCAGGCCCAGGAAGGCATCCAGCTCCTCGCGCACGTCATCCTGGCCGGTGATCTCGATGAACAAGGTGGCCGACAGCTCGCCCGGGCCGGGCAGGAGAGTGTTGTAGATATCCAGCTCGAACTGGGTCTTCTCCGGTTCCACCAGCCGTTCGGCGCGCACCATCTCCTGGACCTGGGACAGCACGGTGTCGCGATTCTCGAAGACCAGACTCACTTTCTCCCCGATCTGGATGCGGCGTCGCCTCTTCAAGTCGATGATGCCGCGCCGGGAACTCTCCCGGATCTTCTCCTAGCCGACCGGACGCTTCACATCGGCGAGAGTCAATGCCCGCATGGCTTCGCTCCTTCAGTCACCATAGGCCTCCCCGGATGATCTGAATGGGATGCCTGGGTTTTTCCCCGCGTAGTTTCTGGATCTGGAGACAGGAAAGCGGGCGATCAGAGGCGACGCGATCCGGCCTGGCCTCCTCGATGCCTTCCATCAGGGACGAGGCGACTTTCAAGGCGAGGTCGAAATACTGCTTCTTGAAACCCCCGGGTCCCGTCCACCCCCGAGCAGCGATCGATCGTTTTCACCTCGGCCCCCAGGATCAACCCCAGCAAGTCGCGAGACTTGAACCCGATGTTCTGGGCTTTCAGATGGCAGGGAAGGTGGTAGGCGATCCGCTCCGGCCCCCTCTGGAAGCCGGTGTCGAGACGCCCCTGCTTGTGGCGATCCATCAGGTATTCGCGGACCCCTCCGGCGCTCGCGCGGGGGGCCCGGGCGGTCAGGCGGTCTCGGGGATGTCCAGGTCGCGGAAGAAAAATCGCAGCTCGGCGGCCGCCGTCTCGGGCGCATCCGATCCGTGCACGATGTTGCGCTCGACCGACGAGGCGAAGAGCTTCCGGATCGTGCCCGCGGCGGCGTCTTTCGGGTTGGTCGCCCCCATCAGGTCGCGCCACCGGCTGATGACGCGTTCCCCTTCCAGGACCATCGGTATGCATGGCCCCGACGACATGAAGTCCGTCAGACTGGAGAAGAAATCCCTGGTCCGATGCACCGCGTAAAACTCTTCCGCGTCGGCCTTGGTCAGGCGTGCCATCTTCATGGCGGCGATGCGCAGCCCCGCCTGCTCGATCATTTTGATGACATCCCCCACGACGTGCTGCTGCACGGCGTCCGGCTTGAGGATCGCCAGTGTGCGCTCGGTCATTTCTCAACCCCCGCCCGTGATGGCCCGTTCAACGGTCTCCCCCAGCGACGCCGGGCTGTCGGCCACGGTGATGCCGGCCGCTCGCAGCGCCTCGATTTTTTCGGCCGCCGTGCCCCGGCCGCCGGCGATGATCGCGCCGGCGTGGCCCATGCGCTTCCCCGCGGGGGCCGTGCGGCCCGCCACGAACGCCACGACCGGCTTGGACATCTCGTTGCGGACGAACGCCGCCGCCTCCTCCTCGGCCGTCCCCCCGATCTCACCGATCATCAAGACAGCCTCGGTATCCGGGTCCGCCTCGAACAGACGCAGCGCATCGATGAAGGTGGTACCCACGATGGGGTCGCCTCCGATGCCGATGCAGGTGCTCTGGCCGATCCCGCGACGCGTGAGCTGATCGACCCCCTCGTAGGTGAGGGTCCCGCTGCGGGACACCACCCCGACCGAGCCGCGCTTGTGGATGCGGCCCGGCATGATGCCGACTTTGGCCTGCTCGGGGGAGATGACCCCGGGGCAATTCGGTCCGATGAGACGGGTGCCTGTCTCGGCCAGGTAGCTCTTGACCCGCACCATGTCGAGAGTCGGGATCCCCTCCGTGATGCAGACCACGAGCGGCACGCCGGCCTGCGCCGATTCGAGGATCGCGTCGGCGGCGAACGCCGGGGGAACGAAGATGAGCGAGACGGTCACCTGCTGCCTGGCGACCGCTTCCGCGACGGTGTCGAAGACCGGGATGTCATCGACCGACCGGCCGCCCTTGCCTGGTGTTACTCCCGCGACGATGCGCGTTGCATGGTAGGCACGACACGCCCGGGCATGAAAGGTCCCTTCCTTCCCGGTCAGACCCTGGACCACGATCCTGCTGTTCGCATCGACCAGGATGCTCATCGGACCGGCCTCGCCAGGGCGACAACCTTATCGGCCGCGTCCTGCATCGCCTCGGCCACCGTGAAATCCAGTCCCGACTCGGTCAAGATCCGCCGTCCTTCCTCCTTGTTTGTGCCTTCGAGCCGGACGACCACGGGGACCTTCACACCGACCTGCTGGGCGGCTTGCACCACCCCCTGGGCCACGATATCGCACCGCATGATGCCGCCGAAGATATTGATCAGGACAGCACGGACATGCTCGTCCGAGAGGATGATCCGGAAGGCGTTGGTCACCTGCTCGGCCGTGGCTCCTCCTCCGACGTCGAGGAAGTTGGCCGGCTCGCCGCCTGCCAGCTTGATGATGTCCATCGTGGCCATCGCCAGTCCGGCGCCGTTGACCATGCAGCCGACGTTGCCGTCGAGCTTGATGTAATTCAGCGCGAATTTCGACGCTTCCACCTCGAGAGGCTCCTCCTCCGCCACGTCGCGCAGTTCCTTCAAGTCGGCGTGCCGGTACAGGGCGTTGTCGTCCAGGACGATCTTCGCGTCCAGGGCCAGGATATCCCCGCCGGTGACAATCGCCAGTGGATTGATCTCCACCAGAGAAGCATCGCAGGCCACGAAGGCGCGATAAACGTTCATCATGATCGCGGTGGCCTTGCGGATTCCGGCCCCGCGCATACCGAGTCCGAGCGCCAGCTTGCGCGCCTGAAACTCGCGCAGGCCGATCGACGGGGCCACCGGCTCCTTCATGATCAGATCAGGGGACCCGGCGGCCATTTCCTCGATCTCCATCCCGCCCGCGCTCGAGGCGATCATCACCGGTCGCTCCGCACCGCGATCAATGGCGATACCGAGATAAAACTCCCGTCCGCGATCGAGCGCCTCCTCGACCAGGACGCGCTGGACAATGCGCCCTCTCGGGCCTGTCTGCTTCGTGACCAGGCACATACCGATCATCTGCTTGGTGATCGTCGCCGCTTCCTCGGGCGTCGCGGCCAGCTTCACGCCGCCGCCCTTGCCGCGGCCTCCCGCGTGAATCTGGGCCTTGACCACCACCCGCCCGCCGAGTCGCCTCGCCGTCTCGCGCGTTTCCTCGGCATTGTAGGCGACGTCGCCGTTCGGAACCGGAACGCCGTACTGTCGCAGGATCCCCTTGGCCTGATACTCGTGGATCTTCATCGTGATCTGCTTCCTCCGGGGGCGGTAATTATAGAAGTGGCCGATTACCTGGTCAATCCCGCCTCTCACCGGCACGTGGCGGGATGCGAGAAAAATACCATGATGGATCGAGGGTGGAGCCCGATGAGGCGTGTCGCCCCGAGCGTCCCATGGATCCCCGGCTTCGTGGCGGCGGTGGGCCGGGCACCCTGCTCGGCGGCCCCGGCGACCGCCTCGCCACCGGAGCCGGTTCTCACCGCCCGGCCCCCGTCACCCTCACGATGCGACGCGATCCTCCGCGGCACCGCTCGCCCATCGGCACCGTCACCACCAGACCTTGCCCTTGAAGAGGCGATGGACCCACCGGAGGAAATGGCCGGCCACGGTGAGCCGTTCACCAAAGACGCGCACTTTCACACGCATCCCCGGCAGCAGTAATCCTCCGGAATTATCGATCGCCACCTCGACCTGCAGGGAGCCCTTGAGATTCTTCTCGTCATCGGGGGGCGGAGCTTCAGGCCAGGAAGCCTGCACGCCGGCCATCCTGAACGCCGGCAGCGGCTCGGGGGGCCGGCCCGCCGGCAGTCTCGTCACGCGGCCGTGAAACGTCCGGCTCGGCACGTGAAGGGCCTTCAGCTCGGCCCGGCTATCATCACCGATGACGCCGAGCTGCGCGTCGGTCAGATCCAGACGCACCCGTAGACGATCGGTCGCCCCGACAACGCACCAGATATCCCCGCGCTGCAGATAAGTTCCCGCGCGCTGGTCGAGCCGCGGCGTCAGGACGACACCATCGATCGGGCTGCTAATGGAGAGAAGCTCGGCCTGTCTCTTCAAGACCGCGACCCTCCCCGCAAGGGCTTTCACCGAGGCCCTCCGGACCGCGGCGGCGGCGGGCTCGCGCCGGGCCCCCAGAACCTTCAGGCTCATCTTCAGTGACTCGAGATCCTTGGCGGCCGTCCGCCGCTGGGCCGTGAGGTCGGGGTCGACGAGCCGGACCAGGAGGTCTCCGCGGTGCACGGACTCCCCCTCCATCGGTAGGGCCCCGGTGTTTGCCAGCGTGACGAATCCGGGCGATTCGGCCCGGACCTCGATGCGCTCCCACGGTTCCAGCACGCCCAAGGCCTCGGCGCGCACGGCGTACCTGGGACCGAACAAGGCGAAGAGACCGACCAGCAGCGCTGCGCCGCCGATCAATCCGATCCGCACGCGCCCCGAGCTGTTTCCCAGGGCCGCGACCAGGGCCGGCCTGTGAGACAGCCACGCATAGCGCAGCGTCATGGCGCTCTTTTTCACCATCGGCTGAAGGATGCGATAGCCGAGCACGAGGGCGATGAGCAGACCCAGCTCAGGGCCCAGCATCCTGGTGAAGACGTAATAGATGATGATCGGAATGAAAAGGATCAACGGCGCCAGAAACATCAGCGATGCGATCCCGTACAAGACATAGATCTTGCGGAGCCGGGGCGCCACCTGCCACGGTTCGACCGGAGCGCGCAGGATCTTCGACTTGAAGAGATAGCCGAGATACTTGTAGGAATTGCGCATCAGGTTCGGCGCTTCAAGCAGATCCATCAAGATGTAATACCCATCGTAGCGAATGAGCGGATTCCAGTTGATGGCCAGCAACGGCGGGCCGCCCACGACCATCAGCACGATGCCCGCATCGTTGAGGACCTGTCCGGCCGCAGTCGCCCACCAGAGGAACAGACCGATCGTCGCGAGAAGCAGGCCGGTGTATCCGCCGGCAACCGTGGTCCAGAGGCGGTGGCTGCGGCTCTGGAAGTTGTAGGCGTCACTGACGTCACAGTAGAACCCGGGGATCTGCAGGTAAAACAGGATGAAGCCCAGCTCGGGAACCTTGCCGCCGAAGCGCGTGCAGGTTATCCCATGCGCCGTCTCGTGAATGGCGACGACCAGAAAAAAGACGATGTAGAAAATGGCCGCATGCGTGGCGAACGCTCCCTTGGACGCCGTCATCGTCCTGAAGAAATCTCCCGTGGCCAGGAGGATATCCTGATGATAGGCGATCCCCATGCCCGAGCCGATCACCAGCAAGGCCATCGACCAGATGAAAAACGACCGCGTCCAGAGAAACCCCAACGGTTCGACCAGGGAACTGAAAAGACGCTCCGGGTTGATGAGCTTCACCTTGATCGTGGCGAAGGATCCCAGCAACTTGCCGAGCGATCTCTTCCGGTACATCTCCTGCCGGCGCCATTCCGCGCGGAACGCCGCGGGGTCGAATGTCCGCGTCTCGATGAACCCCTTGTGGGTCATGCTACGGACGAAGGATTCGATGACCGACACATCGACGCGAAAGTCATGGGCTTGCGCGAGGGCCCGGGCCACATCGGGCAAGGTACGCTTTCCGTTGAGCAAGCGCAGGACGGCCACCTCGACCTCCCCCATACGCAAGAAGGTCCGTGTGCGGGGATCCTTGACGACGTAGAACACCTCGTCCTCGCCGACCTGTCGTCGCGTGATGGTGATGCTGCGGTGCAGGCGGGGGGTATCGTTCATCAGGGGAGCACGACTTTCTCGCCCTCGGACAGACCGCGGCGCGCCTCGACCCGGGCGTCGCCGACGAGGCCGAGAACCACGGATCGCGTCACCACGGAGCCATCGTTCGCCAGGATCCTCAACGCCACCGTGTCGCCCGGTTCCGGATCATCCAGGGCGATCACCTCGCGTGGAAGGCTCACGAGGGGCGTTCCGGTCGGGTCACCGGCGAAGGTCAGTTTCAGTCCGACTGCCACCGACATGCCGGGTCGCAGGCGCCTCGCCGCGGGCGTCTCCAGGACCTCGACCAACGCCTCCGCGGAGCCGGAGGCGGCGTCCACGACGTGATTGATCCACTTCACGCGCGCCGCGATCCCACCCGCGGACCGTGGGAGGGACCCCATGGGGGCGGCCGTCGGCACGATACGAGCCGACTCGCCGGGCCTGATGCCGAAAAGGGCCCACTCCGGCACGTAAATCCTCGCCAGCAGCGGACGCAACGCCGTCACCTGAAACAACGTCTTGCGATCGTCGGCGCGGATGAACTGCCCCTTCTCGACGAACCGTCCCGAGACGACGCCCGCGAACGGCGCCCTGATGACGCACTTGGAAAGTTCGTAACGGACCTTCTCGAGGGCTTTCTCCGCCGCATCGCGCCGCAGGCGCGCCTGCTCGAATTCCTCCTCGGAAAGCACCCTCTGGGCGTACAGCTTCTCGATGCGGTTGAAAGAGGATGATTCCTTCTCGAGGGCGAGCTGGGCCGTCTTCTCCGCCAGCAACAGGTCGCCGCGTTCGAGCGTCGCCATGCGCTGGTCCTCTTCCACCTGATCGCCGCGATCGACGTGGATCGCTTCGATGATTCCATCGCGTCGAGCGGTGACACCGACGTTCTGCTCCACCATCAGGTGACTTTGCAGCTCCAGGGTGGGGTCGATCGGTTTGCCGCCGGTTGCCTCGACGAACCGTGGGAGCCTGCCGGCAGGCTCGGCGGGAACCGTCGGCTCCGCGGAGGCCTCCTCGGTGGCGGCGACGACCTGCCGGGGCCGATCGCACCCGGTCAGAACGGCAAGTCCCGAGAGGATCAATCCGGCCACCGCCGCGACCACGCCGCCCATCCGGTTTGCACACTTCACAGCCAGATCATCCTCCGCAGGAATCGATACGGCCGGCGCAGGAACACCCACAGCAGCGAGCGCGATCCGACGTCGATCCGGGCCTCGCCGGTCATCCCCGGCCTCAGGCGCCCGTCCCCCGGCGCGGGCCTGACATCTCCCTCCGCCACGATGAAGCGTTCCCCGAGGACCTCCTCCACGACCGACCGGACGTGGTCCACCCGGGCCACCCGGTCGGACTCCGGGAAGGCGCGAAACTTCAGCACCGCCATCAACGGATCCGTGTTGCCGAGCAGCAGGTCCGCGTCCTGCTCGCGCACCGCGATCTCGACCCGCAGGGGCTCCATCTCGGCCAGCGTGCAGAAGACGCCGCCCACCTCGAGCAGCTCGCCGGCCCGCTCCTGGAGGCGCGGTGTCAGGAGAACCCCCTCGATCGGAGCCTTGAGGGTCGCATCACGCAGTCGTGATTGCAGATGATCGCGTTCGATCCGCCACCGTTCCGCCTCGACGCGGGTCATCTGCAGCTTGGCGGCATCTCCTCCCGCATCCTGGAGGCCCATCTTCCTGACAGCGGTCTCCAGCCTCGCTGCCGCCTCGTTCTGCCTGAGGACGAGCTCCGGCACATCCAGCCGCGCCAGCACGGCTCCGCGCGGAACCAGGTCTCCTTCCTTGTAGTCGCCGATCTGGCCGATCACGCCGCGCACCGGGGCACTCACCTGCACGAGACGGTGCGGGAGGACGGTGGCGGTTCCGGCGACCCGCAGATCGCGTTGCCCGAAGATCAGGATACCCAGGACGAGGACAGCCGCGGCGATCCACGCCATCAAACGCCCGCGCGGCAGCGACCGAGCCCGCGTCAGCCCGCTGCGCAGCGGAGCCAGCAACCCGATGAACGGCACATCACCATACAGCCGCGCGTTACGCAGGGCCACGGTCGCCTGATTGGCCAGGATCGTCGCTCCCTCGAGCCGCGTATCATCGACGAAGTCGCCCGTACCGCTCTCGAAGGAAATCACGCCTAGCAGTCCCTGATCGTCACGCAGAGGGATGGCCAGAAACGATCGGGCGTCCGAGAGATCCAGATACGGGCCGACCTGCTCGGCCGCCTCGGCGGGCTGGGCCGATAGCTCCGCGTCGGCCGATTCCCCCCTCTGCACGAGGACGCGCACGGCCCGGCCGGCCACCCAGTCGAGGAGCCGTTCGAGCGATTTCATCTCGGGATCAGCCCGGTCGATGCGCGATGAGCCCGAGACGGCGCGCAGTCGGAGGCGGCCGTGGTCTTCCAGCACGACCGCGCAGCGGTCGAATCCCAGCGCCTTGGTCGGAAGGTTGGCCAGCGCATGCAGCAACCGGTCCAGATCGAGGCTGGCCACGATCTCCCGGCTGATCGCCAGGATGCCGTTCAGGATACGGTTGCGTTCCTCGAGGTCGCGCGTCAACCTCACGAGGTCGAAGTTCTTGCGCTGAAGCAGGACGGCGGCGGCGCTGGATCCCAGCACCGACAGGATCTTGAGATCGGAGGCGGGGAAGGTCGCCTGCTCACCGCGGCGTCCCAGGCAGATGGCGCCCAGCACCTGGTCCTGGCACCGGAGGGGAACCGCCAGCAGGGCGTCGGGGGCGTGTGGGACGGCCGCTCCGCGGTCGAAGGGCGCCATCACCACCGGCTTCGGATCCTCGGTCAACCAGGGATCGAGCGCCGCGGCGAGCGCGTCCCTCTCCTCGGGCAGGATGCCGGTCGGCGTGGGCTCCTCCCCCTTCAGCTCGGGGGCGGTGTAGAACATGAACCCGACATCGGCATCCGTCAGCCCGACCGCCTCGTCCAGGACACGCCGGCCCACCGTCGCGACGTCGGCGGTGGAACTGGCGATCTCCGCCACCGTCGTGAGGGCCTCGATCTCCTCGTACGTCGAGAGAAGCTCACCGGTGACGCTGTCCAGGCGCCGTCTGAGTTCCTGCTCGCTCATCGGCCGCGGCATCCGATCATGGCTCGCCCAGGATCTCCGTCATCCGCTGTCCGAGCTTGCGCGGGCTGAAGGGTTTCGTGATGTACTCGTTGGCCCCCGCCGCCTCGCCACGGGCCCGGTCGGAATCCTGTCCCTTCGCCGTGAGCATGATGACATGGGTATCCTTCAACTCCGGATCGCTCTTGATCTCCTCGCAGACCTGGTATCCCGACTTGATCGGCATGTTCAGATCGAGCAGGACGAGGCGAGGTCGTTCGCGGCGCGCCAGCTGGAGGGCCTCCTCTCCGTTTTCAGCCGACAGCACGCTGTAACCCTGCTTCCTGGCGACGTAGGCAACCGACTCCAGGATATGGGGCTCATCGTCGCATACCAGCACCTTCTTCATCAGGCGGTCCCTCCGGGAATCACTCTGGCCACGGCGGCCAGCAACGCGTCGGGCACGATCGGTTTGATCAACACGTCCGCCACGCTGGGCAGCGGTGGTCCTTCCGGCTCTCCGGTCGTGAGAATCACGGGGATGTCCCGGGTGCGCGGATCCGCTCGCAGATGTTTCAAGGTCTCCTCCCCCCCCATCT
>JBHHZN010000006.1:0-20603 GCA_046758155.1 Acidobacteriota bacterium
TCGCGAACGCGCGCCTTCACGGGCTGCGGGCCGCGTGCATGGCGACCGCCGATCTGGCCGACCGGATCCCCCTGCTGGCGGGGGCGGCGACTCCCATCGCCGTCGCATGCCGTGACGATGGACGGATCGACCCGTGTGGCCTGGCGAAGCGGTACCTCGCCGCGTCGCGCGAAGGGGGGGTGACCATCATGATGGGCGCGCGGGCGACCGGCCTGAGAACGCGCGGCGAGACGGTCACGGGAGTCGAGACCTCCGCGGGATTCCTCCCCGCCGAGTGGGTGGTCAACGCCGCGGGTGCCTGGGCGGGATCGGTCGGCTCGACGCTCGGGGAGGGGCTGCTCGACGATCTCGGGCTGACGACGCACCGGCGCCACCTGTTTCGATCCACGCGCGTCACGGGACTCGATCCTCGCTGGCCTTTCGTCTGGGATCTGTCACACGATGTTTACTTCCTGACCGACGCCTCGTATCTCACGTTGAGCGCCTGCGACGAGGAGCCTCACCCGGCGGTCGAGCCGGCGATCTGCGCGCGCGCCGGCGTTGAGCTGGACCGGAAACTGTCCCGCGCGATGCCGGCCGTGGCGCGCATCGCTCGTGCCCCCCTGCACGCTTGCCTGCGCACGTTTTCTACCGACCGGCGCTTCGTCGTCGGCCCGGACCCTCGCCTGAGCGGGTTCTTCTGGGTCGCCGGCCTGGGCGGGTCCGGGGCGACGGCCGGCGCCGCCGCGGGGGATCTCGCGGCCGGCCTCCTCCTGGGCGATCGGTCGGTGGACGAGACCGCGCGCCGTGCCTTCGATCCCGCCAGACTGGTCGGGCGGCGTTAGGGGAGGGGCTCGTGGGAGACGGTTACCTGCATCGATGCCTGGCCCTTTTCCCCGAGACCATGTTGCAGCGGCACGGATCGCGGGTGGACTACGCCGGCCTGGAAAACCAGCTCGAACCCGTCCGGCTCAAGCAGCGGGGGTTCTCGTACCGGGATCTGGCAGCGATCCAGGATCAACGCTTCTGGGATTTTCGCCAGTTCTGGAGGTTCCCGGACCAAGGAGACATCCGGCGAGAGATCGATCAGGACCGCCTGGCAGGGCTCTTCGAGTGCCTCCCGCTCGATGAAGCCGAGGTCATCGAGCGGCTGCACGCGGCCTTCAAGTACATCCAGAACGTGTCGGTCGTGCTGCGATTCGTTCACCCCGATCATTACGGGATCCTCAGCCCTCCCGTGGAGAAGATCCTGGAAGTCCGCAGGGGGCGCACCGAGTCCGACACATACTTGAACTACCTGGACGACCTGCGTGCCCTGCGCGACCACCACGGCCTGGCCCGCGCCGCCGACGCCGACATGGCTTTGTGGGTGCTGCAGGAGCGCGTCCTGTCGGCGTACCGGGATCCCGAACTCCTCATGGCGTATCGCGCGGATGCCTGGCTGCAGCGCCGCAGGCTGACCAACCTGCTGGCCGGGGTGGACCACCTGGAGGACAGGCTCGAGCTGGCGCGTGCCCTGGCCGATGTCCACACACCCCTGGCGGGAATGCTCGCGGCGTTCGAGTTCGAGAGGAGACTGCGCGCTGTGCTCGACGCGGGCCGTTGCCCGGATCTCGGTGATCGCATCGAGGCCGTGGCCGCGTCGCACGATCGGGCCGCCGTCGAGAGCTGGCGTCGTGGACTCCGGCTGCGCGACCGGATGCACGATCCCGGACACCCTCCGGAGCGGCGCGAGATTCTCGCGTTGATCGATCTGGCCCACCGCCTCGGGGCGGCCGCGTGAAATGGGCTCGACGGGCCGGCGGGGAGTCATCTTGACCCGCGGGGAAGGACGGCGGTACGATGCGCCTCGCCGGAGCACGCTCTGCGCCGGAGCGGCCGCCAGGGTCCTTCCAGCGGTCGTCCGCGCATCTTCGATCGCGCGATTTCCGAATCCGGGTTGACACCAGACGGGGGGGAGGTCCCCCCAGCGAGGAGCCATGCGCAATATCCTGCCGATTTTCGGACGTAGCCCCTTCAAGCCGTTCCAGGCCCACATGGAGACGGTCCACGAGACACTGGTCCTTTTGCGGCCGTTCTTCACGGCGTTTCTGGCCGGTGACCAGGAGAAGACCACCGAGTTGCGCAAGCAGATCATGAAGCTCGAACACGAAGCCGACCTCGTCAAGAACGACATCCGCGACCACCTGCCGAAATCGTACTTCATGCCGGTCGACCGTAGGGATCTTCTGGCCCTGTTGCACCAGCAGGATCAGCTCGCGGACCTGTGCGAGGACATGGCAATCGTGGTATCGCTGCGCGAACCGTTGCCGTTTCCCGAAGAGATGCAATCCGGTCTGCTGGATCTCGTCGATCAGGTCGTCGCCACGTGCGATACAGCCGGGAAGATCATCGTTGAACTGGATCGGCTGTTCGAATCCTCATTCGGTGGTCCCGAGGCGCAGCAGGTCTTCACCCTGATCAAGCAGGTGAGCGAGCAGGAGTACGAGGTCGACAAGACGATCTACGCGCTGGCCAAGGAGCTTTTCCGGCGGGAAGAGGAGATAGGGGGCATGCCGCTGGTGCTCTGGCAGAAGATACTCGAGCTGCTCGGCGGTCTTGCCAACGCGTCCGAATCGATCGGGGACCAGCTCCGTCTCATGATTTACCGCTGAGCCGCCGGCGTGTCACTCCTAGGAGTTCTCCTCCTGGTCGGGCTGGTGTTCGGCCTGTACATGGCCTGGAGCATAGGGGCCAACGACGTGGCCAACGCCATGGGAACCTCCGTCGGCTCGAGGGCTCTCACCGTCGGGCAGGGGATGGCGGTGGCCGGAGTGTTCGAGTTCGCCGGCGCGGTGATGGTCGGGGCGAAGGTCAGCGATACCGTCAAGAAGAATGTCCTCGACCTGAACCAGTTTCCCGATCCGGTCCTCTTCGTCGTCGCGATGCTGTCGGCGCTTCTCGCCGCCGCGGTCTGGCTTCAAGTGGCGAGCTGGCGGGGCGTGCCGGTCTCGACGACGCACAGCATCATCGGCGGTGTCGCCGGCGCCGGCGTGGCGGCCATCGGCGTGGGGGGACTGCACTGGGACAAGCTGGCCTACATCGGGGTCTCCTGGGTGCTGTCCCCGTTCATCGGCGCGGTGGTCGCGTTCGTGCTGTTCCGCGTCGTGTCGCGCGTGATCATCAATTCCAAGAGACCCCGCGTCAACGTCCGGCGCTATGCGCCCCTGCTGGTGGGGCTGGTCATCGAGGTTCTGTTCCTGTCCCTGCTGTACAAGGGCCTCAAGAACCTCCACCTCGACTGGCCGCTGGGCCAGGCGCTGGCCGCCGCGACCGGCCTCGCGGTGGTCGGCATACTCGTCACCATGGTGGTCGTCCGCCGCGTGAAGATCGGTAGCGGGACATCGAAGTTCAAGTACGTCGAGCGCTGCTTTCGCTGGCTGCAGGTGATGACGGCCTGCTACGTGGCCTTCGCCCACGGCGCCAACGACGTCGGCAACGCCGTCGGTCCCCTGGCGGGTATCTACACGGTCTGGTCCACGGGCGAGCTCACCGGCCAGGTGGGGGTCCCGCTCTGGGTCCTGGCCCTGGGCGGTCTCGGCATCGTCGTCGGCCTCGCGACCTACGGATACAAGGTCATGGAAACCGTGGGCACGAAGATCACGGCGCTCGTCCCCTCACGCGGGTTCGCCGCCGAGTTCGCCGCGGCGACGACCGTCCTGATCTGCTCGAAGCTCGGGCTGCCGATCTCCACGACCCATACATTGGTGGGGGCGGTCATCGGCGTGGGGATGGCACGGGGGTTCGCGGCCTTGGAAATGCGCGTCGTGCGCAGTATCGTATCAGCCTGGCTGATCACCCTGCCTGTCTCGTTCATCCTTGCCGCGGTGATCTGCCTGGTGATGCAGATGGTCGTCTGACGGATCTTTTTTCTCGTGGTGCCGGCGGATCACGCCGGGGTGGAGCCGACGGACCCGCGAGCTGAACCATGGGGACTCGCAAGCTTCCACGATCCTTTTATGATCGCTCCGCCTTGCTGGTGGCGCCTGACCTGCTGGGGAAGATTCTCTGCCATCGCCGCGGGGGGCTGCTGACCTCCGGGCGGATCGTCGAGGTGGAGGCCTATCTGGGGGAGGGCGACCCGGCCTCGCATGCCTTCCGCGGGCCGAGCCGGCGGAACCGGGCGATGTTCGGCCCGCCGGGGCACGCCTATGTTTACTTCACCTACGGGAACCATTTCTGCATGAACGTCGTGACGGGCCCGGACGGCGTGGCTTCCGCGGTCCTGATCCGGGCGCTCGAGCCGGTCGAGGGGATCGCGGCCATGAGGCGGCGCCGCGGGCGCACGCGCATCGAGGATCTGACGTCGGGGCCGGGCAAGCTGGCGCAGGCCCTCGGGATCGATCGCGACGCTTACGGTCTGGACCTGAGACGCGAGCCTCTCTGGATCTGCACGGATGGCCTCGTTCCGTCCGGTTGCGCCACGGGACCTCGCGTCGGTATCAGGGCGGCGACCGATCGGCCCTATCGGTTCTTCCTCCCGGACTCCCCCTTCGTCTCGCGCCCGCACGGCGCGCGCCGGCCCCGCGCCGGCGGACGTGTCACTTCGCGGCGGGCGGGTCCGCGGGCTCACCGATGATGACGAGCCTACCGGCACGGCCGATCTGGCTCGAGCGACGGCCGGAGGGCCAGGTAACCTCGATGGGAACCTCGGTGAGCGTGGGCCCCAGCCCGAGGTGCAGGGTCGGATCGCTGCAGCTCAGGTAGGTGCTCGCCCAGCGGACCTCATTGGAGACAGCCCGGTCGCCGAGCCGGACGACGACCTTGGCGCCGATTCCCCGCGTGTTCGGGGGGCGTCCCTTCAGGCGGATCTTGATCCAGTGGTTGCCTGGGGGCAGATCGTTGCGGAGCAGTTCCGCCCGTTCACCGGAGTTGTTGATGAGGATATCCACGTCGCCGTCGTTGTCGAAGTCTCCCAGGCTGGCTCCGCGGCTCACGCGTTTTCGTCGAAAATCCTTGCCGACCTTGGCTCCGACGTTCTTGAATCGCCCGTCGGCGCCTCCGACGAAGAGCATGTTCGCCTGGCCGTAGGTGATATCCTGTGAGAACCCTCCTACGTAGTCGACCACATGCCCGTTGCCCACGAAGCAGTCAGAGTAGCCGTCGTTGTTGAAATCGGCGAACCGGGTCGCCCAGCCGACATGACGATAGTTGTCCTTGTTCAGGCCCCGTGAGATCGTTGCATCGATGAAGCTCAGGTTCCCCTGGTTGAGGTACAGATTATTGAACTCGAACACCATGTTCGTCACGTACAGGTCCGGCCGCGCGTCACCGTCCACGTCGGCGATGTCCACCCCCATGGCGGCGGTCTCCACGCCGTCGGGGTCGTAGGCGACGCCGGCCACCGCGCCGATCTCGGTGAACCTGCCGCCGTCGTTCCTGTACAAGAAATTGGATGTGGAATCATTCGCCACGAACAGATCCTGGTCGCCATCCCCGTCGAGATCGGCCGCGACTGCTGTCAGGCCTTTCCCTCCTTTCACGAGTCCGACTTTTGCGCTGACGTTGGTGAACTTGTTCCCATCGTTGCGGTACAGAATGTCTTCCTCGGCTTCGTAGTCGCGCGGACCCGGGAAGAACCGGAATCCGGACCTCTTCGAGAGCGCGGAAGAATGCACGCCCTTCTGGCCGGGAGTGAACTTGACGTAGTTGGATACGAACAGATCCAGGTCGCCGTCGCCATCGTAGTCGAAGAAGACCGCCCCCGTGCTCCACCGGGGGTCGCCGGTTCCGGTCCGGGTGGTCACATCCTCGAAGGTCCCATCGCCGCGGTTCCGGTAAAAGAGGTTCCGGCCGTAATTGGTGATGTACAGGTCGGTGTAGCCGTCGCCGTCGAAATCCGCGCACGCGCATCCCTGGCCGTACGACGGGTGAACCAGCCCGGCGGACTTGGTCACATTGTCGAAGGTGCCGTCCCCACGATTATGAAACAGAGCCAGGTGCGTGGCCTTGTTCGGCAGCGGCCGGCCGGCGTCATCGAGATACGTGCCGTTGACCAGAAGGACATCGAGCCAGCCGTCGTTGTCGTAATCGAAAAAGGCGCTGCCGCTGCCGGTCGTCATCAGGATGTTCTGCAGTTTGTCGGCTCCGAAGTTGTGCCGGAATCGTAGGCCGGACACTCCGGCGACATCGGTGAAATGAAGCCTGGAGGCGGGGGCGCCGGCCAGAGCGGGCCGCCCCATCCCACCGGACAGGACAAGAACGGCCGCGGCGATCCCGCGAGCAAGCCCCGATCGCGATCGGCGGCCGGCGCCCGTCAGGAGTTCCTCATGACCCGTAGTACACGAGCGTGACGTAAAGAGCATCGTTCTCCTCTCCGGAGGATCTGTTCGCCTCGATCCTGTAATCGATCCGCCCCGTGAACGCCGTGGTGAAGGAGTAGCCCATCTCGATGATGTAGGCCGTGTCGTCGGAGTCATCCGTTGATACGTCCCGGATGATGGATTCCATCTGGGCCGCCAGCCGCAGGTCTTGCAGGGCCGGGACGACCCAATCCATCCACACCCTGTAGCCGGCGACCTGGGCGGTGCGGCCTCCCGTGATCGGAACGAGCTCCTCGTCTCCGGCGAATCCGTCCTCGCCGTAGGTCAACTGACCTCCGAACATCAGGTACGTCCCGGATTTCCGGAAGGCGTCGAACCCCGCCCGCCACCGCGAGATGGATCCCGCGCTGAGGACCTGGGCGGAGCGAATGACCGGGATATCACCGTAGAGGAAGGAAAACCCGTACTGGGTGTCCCAGTAGGTCGGAGCGCCTATCCTGCCGGTCCACAGGAAACTCGTGCGCGACGACCTGGCGAGCAGGTGAGGTGAGTGAAGCGACTCGCCCGATCCGATCGTCAGCGAGGTCTCCCAGTTGTATTCCCCGGCCGGCCCCTTGAGGTCGAGACCCCAGTCCCATTTGAGGCCCAGGTCGGTCGATTCAATGGGCAACAGAAATCGCTGCCGAGGAGCCTGGATCGGGTTCACGCCGTAGGGAAGCACGAACTGACCCAGACGCATGGTCCATCGATCTTTCCCTGCCACGTTGAAGCGGATCCAGAAGTCCTGCGGGGCGAACTTGAGTGGCTTGAGGCCGGTTCCCGTCTCCATGCGGTCGAAGAGAAGCCGCGGGTGCAGGTCGATCGCGCTGAGGGAGAGCCACGCGGGGGAGGATCCCTCGTCGCCGGGCGAGTCCTCGGAGAAGGTCCTCACGAGTTCCAGTCCGATATAGGTGCCGGGCGGGCGGGGGGAGAACTCGAAGTGGTCGGGCTCCTCGTCATCCGGAGGCACTCCGCTCATCCCTCGAGGCGAGTAGAATCCCGAGAATACCGCTTCCTTGTACAGAAAGGTGCGTCCAGATGATGCCTCCCCGCCCGTCCATTCCTCGGATTCACCCTCCGCTGCGTGTTCGCTCGCGGAAACGCGAGCCGCGACGTCTCGGTCCGATGCCGTGGGGTGGGCGCGGGTTGACGGTGAGCCGGGCATCTCCTGGGCGACGGGGAGGGTCCCCGAGAGTCCGGCCAACATCATGCTCAGAACGAGGCGACGGCACGCGATGGGCCAGGGCAACATGTCTGGTGTGTCCCCCTCCTCGCCCCTGGCGTCCACCGGGAGCGCATGCGCCCGGTTCGACCCCGCGAAAACCGCGATCTTGCCGGCGATCAGCCGTGGGTCGGGTAGAGCAAGTCGACGGCCCGTTCCATCAGGTCGGGGCGCGCCGACTTGGTGACAGGTGATGACCCGATGCAGCCTGCATCCTCGGACGACACCGGCATGCCCGCGCGATCGTGCCGGTGCTGGAGCCTGGGAACCTGCCGCTGACTGGGATAATATCCTCTCCCGGTTGGGTAACACCAATGATCCGGTGGATGGTCTCTTGATGTGTTTGTCATGTCGCTGATACCCGACTGTTATCGCTGTCAACCTCCCGGCGACGCCTGTATGTCCGTCTCCTTCGCGGCCCGCCGGGGATGTGCGATCTCTCCGAACGGTTTTCGACCGGCATGAGCCAGGGATCTGACCAGGCGTCGCCCATCACCTACGAGGACATCGTGGCGGCGCGCGCACGGATCCGGCCGCACCTGCCGCCGACCCCGCTGCGCCGGTACGCGCCGCTGGACGCCGCCGTGGGGTGTGGGATCCGGGTCGCCGTCAAGCACGAGGATCACAATCCCACCAACGCCTTCAAGGTGCGCAACGCGCTGTCGGCGCTCACCGCGATGGAGCCCGGCGAACGGGCCCGCGGCGTCGTGGGCGCCACCAGGGGAAACTATGGACTGGGCCTCGCGTGGGCCGGCCGGCTGCTGGGCGTTCCGGTCACGATCTGCGTCCCGGAGGGGAACAACCCCGAGAAGAACGAGGCGATGGTCGGCCTGGGCGCCGAGCTCGTCATCGACGGCGCCGACTACGATGCCTCGCTGGCCGTCGCGGAGCGGATCGGCGTGGAACGAGGGATGCGCCTGGTGCATTCGACCAACGACGCCGGCGTGCTCGCGGGCGCGGGGACCATCGCCCTGGAGATGCTCGAGCAGGACCCCCGTCTGGACGCCCTGGTGGTGGCGGTCGGGGGCGGCTCGCAGGCGGTCGGGGCGATGACCGTGGCGCGCCGGAAGCGGCCGTCCTTGCCGGTGTTCGCCGTGCAGGCGGCGGGAGCGCCCGCCATTCACGATTCCTGGCATGCGGGCCGGCCTCTGCGCACGGCGGCGGCCGAGACCTTCGCCGACGGTCTGGCGACGCGCAGCACCTACCCGATGACGTTCCCGTCGCTGCTGGTGGGCCTGGCCGGTTTCGTGACGGTCACCGACGCGGAGATCGCCTCGGCGTTGCGTCTCCTGCTGCGCACGACGCATACACTGGCGGAAGGGGCCGGTGCGGCCGGCCTCGCGGGGCTCATCAAGATGCGCCAGGCGCTGGCCGGACGATCGGTCGCCATCGTCGTGACGGGCGCGAACATCGACGAGCCGACGCTGAAGCGCGTGCTGAATCACGAGCTGTGATCCGCGCGTCTTGACAAGATCCACGGGCCGGTCTAGCGTGAGGGTGCTTTCCCTGTGATCGCGTTTTTTTCCTGAAGGAGGTGGGACCGTGGGTGCCCTCCGCGAGGAGAAGATCTACGATGCGCTGCGGGTGGTCAAGGATCCCGACCTGCACAAAGACATCGTATCGCTCGGCTTCGTCGAGAATCTACGGATCGACGGAGGCAAGGTCGCTTTCGACATCGAATTGACCACCCCCGCCTGTCCGGTGAAGGAGTCGATGCGGAAAGAGGCGATCGAGGCCGTGCAGGCGCTCGACGGCGTCGAGTCCGTCCAGGTCCATATGACCGCTCAGGTCAGAAGCTCCGCCGTGTCGACGGCTCAGGAGGGGATGCGGTCGGTCCGCAACGCCATCGCGATCGCCAGCGGCAAGGGCGGGGTGGGAAAATCCACCGTCGCGACGAACCTGGCGCTGGCGCTGGCGCACACCGGCGCGCGCGTCGGACTCATGGACGCCGACGTGTACGGCCCGTCGGTGCCCATCATGCTGGGCGGCCTGGGCGATCGGCCCTCGGCGGGCCGCCAGCAGGGATGGATCCAGCCGGTCGAACGCCACGGCATCCGCTTCATGTCGATCGGACTGCTCACTGGAGCCGACACGCCCGTGATCTGGCGAGGCCCGATGGCGTCCAAGCTCGTCCAGCAGTTCCTCGGCCAGGTCGAGTGGGGGGAGCTGGACTACCTGCTCATCGATCTCCCCCCGGGAACGGGGGATGTGCAGCTCACGCTCACGCAATCGGCGCCCCTGGCGGGGGCCGTGATCGTCACCACGCCGCAGGATGTCGCGGTCGGGATCACGATGCGGGGCCTGCGGATGTTCGAGCAGGTGCAGGTGCCGATTCTGGGGGTGGTGGAGAACATGAGCGGATTCGTCTGTTCTCACTGCGGTGAGACGACCGATATCTTCCGCCAGGGCGGAGGACGGCGCGCGGCGGAGCAGGCCGGCGTGGCTTTCCTGGGCGCGATCCCGATCGACGCCGACGTCACCCGCGGTGGAGACGAAGGCCGTCCCATCGTCGCAGGCGATGCCATGACCAGCCCCGCCGCCAAGGCGTTCTGCGAGGTGGCCGGCCGGCTCGCCCGGGAGGTCAGCATCGTCAACGAGAAGACCCGCGCCGTGCGGTACCGGCCGCAGGATGCCAAGATCGAGGGGAACCTCGTGACGGTCACCTGGGAGGACGGCCACCGCAGCCAGTACACGCACCGTGACCTGCGTCTGGCCTGCCCCTGCGCGGTCTGCGTGGACGAATGGTCCGGCGATGCCCGCCTGGACCCGAAGCAGGTGCCCGCCGATGTCAAGGTTCTCGAGATCCACCCGGTCGGCCGCTACGCCCTCCAGTTCACCTTTTCGGACGGGCACGCCACCGGCCTGTACTCGTTCAACAGGCTGCGCGAGCTGGACGCGAGGACGCCGGCCTGACCGCACGCGGCGGCCGCGGTGGCTCTCCGCGACGGCGCGGGACCGGGCTCACCGGGAACCGCCGGCCACGGGCCCGGCCCGGCCCGGCAGCGCGTCCATCCCGAGGTAGCGGACCAGGAAGCTCCACTGGTCGGTGATCTCGTCGATCCGCTGCTTGGTCGACTTGCCCGCGCCGTGTCCCGCGCGTGTCTCGATCCGGATGACCGTCGGCGCCCGTCCAGCCTGTGCCGCCTGGAGCGCCGCCGCGTACTTGAAGCTGTGGAGCGGGACCACCCGGTCGTCATGATCCGCCGTGACGATGAGCGTCGCCGGGTAAACCGTTCCCGGCTTGATGTTGTGGTAGGGAGAGTAGGCGTACAGCGCCTGGAATTGCTCGGCCTCGTCTGAAGACCCGTAGTCGGAAACCCAGGCCCACCCGATGGTGAACTTCTGGAACCGCAGCATGTCCATCACGCCGACTCCGGGCAGCGCGGCACCGAACAGATCGGGCCGCTGATTCAAGACCGCGCCGATGAGCAAGCCGCCGTTGCTGCGTCCTCCGATGGCCAGCTTGGGCGTGGAGGTGTACTTGTTGGCGATCAGCCATTCGGCGGCTGCGATGAAATCGTCGAAAACGTTCTGCTTGTGCAGCTTCGTGCCCGCCTGGTGCCAACGCTCCCCGTACTCGCCGCCCCCCCTGATACAGGCCACGGCGTAAACGCCCCCCATCTCCATCCAGACCATGTTCGCGACCGAGAAGCGCGGCGTGCTGGGTATGTTAAAGCCGCCGTATCCGTACAGGTAGGTCGGGTTCCGGCCGTCGCGTTTCAGCCCCTTCCGGCTGGTGATGAACATCGGGACACGGGTCCCGTCCTTCGAGTGGTAAAAGATCTGTTTCGTCTCGTAGTCGTCCGGGTTGAAGTCGACCTTCGGACGCCGAAAGACCGTGCTCTTGCCGCTCGCGGCGTCGTAGCGGTAGATGGTGGTGGGGGTCGTGTAGCTGGTGAAGGTGAAAAACGTCTCCCGGTCGGACCGCTTGCCGTTGAAGCCGCCCGCGCTGCCGATGCCGGGCAGCTTCACCTCGCGGAGGAACTTCCCGTCGATGTCATGGACGCGCACCTGGGTGCTGGCGTCCTTGAGATAGTTGGCGATGAATCGGTCCCCGACGAGGCTCACGTTCCGCAGCGTCTCGTCGCGCTGAGCGATGATCTCCTTCCAGCCGGAGCGTTGCGGCTTGGTCAGGTCGATGCCGATGAGCCGGCCACGCGGCGCACCCTGATCGGTGAAGAACCAGAAGAGGGGACCCTCGTTTCCGACGAACTGGTACGACGCATCGAAGTCGTCCAGCAGGCTCACGACCTTGGCTCCCGGCACCGACAGATCCTTGTAGTACACGCGGTTTCTCTTCTCGGTGCCTTCCCAGATGTGGAGGATCAGGTACCGGCCGTCTTCCGTGACGTGGGGATCGAATCCCCATGTCTTGTGATCCTTCCTCTCGTAGACCAGCCGGTCCTCCGATTGATCGGTGCCCCGCCGATGGAAGTAAACCTTCTGGAAGTAGTTCGCTCCCGTCATCTTGGTTCCCGGGGCCGGCTCGGCGTAGCGGCTGTAGTAGAAGCCCCGGCCGTCCTTCGACCACGAAACATCGGAGAACTTGACCCAGCGCAGATCGTCCTCGAGGTCCTTGCCCGTGTCCACGTCCCGGACCTTCCATTCGCGCCAGTCCGACCCTCCGTCCGAGATCGCATAGGCCAGGTACCGTCCGTCGTCGCTGGGCGCGATGCCGGCGAGAGAGACCGTGCCGTCGGCCACCAGCTTGTTCGGATCCAGCAAGACGCGCGGTTTTTCGTTCAGCGAGGCGACCGTGTACAGAACGCTCTGGGGTTGCAGCCCATCGTTCTTGCGGAAGAAATACCTGTCGCCCGCCTTCAGAGGGATCTCGTAGCGCTCGTAGTCCCAGAGCTCGGTCAGGCGCCGCCGGATCCGCGGCCGCGCGGGGATGTCGTCCAGGATGCCGAAAGTCACCTTGTTCTCGGCCGCGATCCATGCGCGCGTTTGCGGCGAGTCGAGATCCTCCAGCCATCGGTACGGATCGGGGACCCTGACTCCGTGATAGATGTCGACGTGGTCGACGCGGGGCGCGGGAGGATAGACGAACGGCTTGTGCTCGATATCGCCCGCGGCGAAAGCGGGCGCGAGCGATGCCAGCAAGAGAGCGCATCCCATGAAACCGTATGACTTTGAGTGACGCAGCATCATGTTCTCCTCGTGAGTTGTCTGGCGGGTTCGCCCCGCGGCGGGCACAAGGGCACATCCAGCGGCGTGAGCAGGCCGTTTCTTGGGGGATGGACGACGTGTTTCATGCCGTTCAGGAGGCGGGCCACCGTGGCCTGATCGCCCGGGATACCGCCCGGGATCCACAGGCCGATGTCGGGATCCCCCGTGATGGTGATGGCATCATGGGGGGCTTCCACGCCGGAGGCCATCACCATGTCCATGCGGATCCGCTCCTTCTTCCCGGACAGCGCCACCAGCGACTGCTGCAGGCCACGGACCTCGGCGTCCGTGCTCGAAGGCTTGTGGGAATGCGGCGTCGGTGTCTCGTTCTCGCACAGGATCCGCAGATCCTCGTCGACGCGATCGATTTCGAAGCCGAGGCCGCGCGCGACGAGCAGCGCCGATTGACGGAGCCCGACGTGGCCCAGGCGGCCGGCGGCCACGAGCCGGCTCGCCTCGGCGTAGGTCATCCCCAGACCGACCTTCTTGCGAAAGGCCCTGCGCCTGGTCAGAGGATCGAGGATTCTTTCGATCGCCACGTGGGTCACATCGTGGGTCGACCCGGAGAGCGCGATCACCAGGGCGTCCATGACGAACCCGGGGTTGACTCCCGTGCCCAGGAGGGCGACCCGATGTTCCCGCGCCATCCGGTCCAGTCGGCGCGCGATGATCGGGTCGGTCGCCTCGGCGAAGACCATCTCCTCGCACGAGGAGACGCAGGGGGCGTCGGCCGCCATGATGGCTTCCAGTTGCGGCGCGATCTCCGCGAGGCGCGAGCCGGTCGCGTGGATCACGACATCGGGGCGGGACTCGCGCAAGACGCTCGCCGCGTCCGCCGAGACCGTCACGCCCAGAGATCCCCTCAGCCGCAGCACCGAGCGCAGGTCGCGGCCGATCTTGCGCCGGTCGGTGTCGATGGCGGCGACGATGCGCACGCCGTCATCGTCCAGCAGCGCCCGGCCCGTCGCCCGGCCTATGGCGCCGAGTCCGAACAAGCAGACGCGCAAGGGATCCCGACCCCCTGTCATGATTTCGTGGGAATCCGCTTGACGAATTCCGCCGTGGCGGTCGCCACGAGAATCCGATCACCGACTTCGATGTAGAGCGGGACCCTCACCGTCGTCCCGGTGGGTATCCGCGCGTCCTTCAGAACGCGTCCCGAGGCGGTGTCACCCCGCACCGCAGGTTCCGTTTCGGTGACCTCGAACTCCATGAACTGGGGAAGATCGATGCTGGCGACTTCGCCGTTGAACAGCAGCGACGTGACGGTCGCCCCCTCGTTCAACCAGCGGATCTTGTCCGCCAGGAGATCCTCGGAAAGCTGGAATTGCTCGTAACTCTGGGTGTCCATGAAGTGATAGTCGGCGCCGTCCCGGTAGAGAAACTGGACCGGCCGGAGCTGGAGATCGGGTTCGTCGAATTTCTCTCCTGACTTGAACGTGCGGTTCAAGACGGCACCGGTCAGGATGTTGCGAATCTTGCACTTCACGAGCGTCGCGCTGCCGCGGGCTGTGGGCGTCTGAACCGTGTAGTCCATCAACTCGAAGGGCGCCCGATCGATGAGAAGGCGCAGTCCTTTCTTGAAATCCCCGGTTGTGATCACGCTGTCGGGTGCCTCCCGTCCGGTCAGGATGGTCCCGATTGTAGCAGAGATGAAGCGGCCTCCGGTGCCGCGCCCGCGAGTCGTCCCCGATGGCCGGGCCGGTGTCCTCAGTCGGGACGATCACCGCGGTTGCGGTCGAGCAAGGCCTTCAGCTTGCGGGCACGGGCATGGTCGGGAGCGGCCGTCAGGACGCGATCCAGTTGCGCGCGTGCCTCGGTGAGACGCCCGGCGCCGGCAAGGGCCCGTGCCATCTGGAATCGCACGGCGACCAGCGCGCCACGAGAGCGCGCCGATCCCAGCGCTCGCCCGAGCTCGGCCAGGGCCTCCTCGAAGCGCCCATGCCGCATCTGCCATGTGGCCAGGGCGACACGGGCCGAAACCTGGTCGGGATTCAGGACCAGACTGGCCCGCAGCAGCGTCAGGGCGGAGGCCTCGTCGCCGCGACGCAGGGAGCTCTCGGCCAGGCGCACGCGTGGCGCGGCCATCGCGGGATCGAGCCGGATGGCCTCGCGATACTGCTCATCGGCTTGCTCGCCGCCGCCGGCGCGGCGCAGGAGGTCCCCCAGAGTGAGGCGGGCCGGCGCGTAGTCCGGATCCTCCGCCACCGCGGCTTTCACGACGGCGAGCGCCTCCTGTTGCCTGCCCATCTTGCTGTAGAGTCGCCCGAGCTCGACGCGAAACTCCGCCATCTGCGGCGCGCGGGCCACGAGGTTCTCGAGCGAGGCGAGCGCGCTTGCCGTTTTTCCGGTCGCCAGGTCATGGGCCACCATCATCCGGTGGGCATTGATGTCCTCGGGATGGTCCGGCAGCAGCTGCCGGAGCAGCTTGGCCCCGATCTCACCGTAGCGCGGATCGTCATCCGCTTTCGCCAGGATCAAGTAGGCCAGTCCGAGATCGCGCGCCGAGCCTTTATCCACCTCGAAGAAATTCACGAGCTTCACCGGGGCCCGGGAGGCCTCGGCGGCGGGCCTGCCAGCCTCGGGGCGGCGCGCGATGAGGTGATCGGTGAAGAGCGTGTGGGGCGCGTCGGTGGGTGGGGTCTTCGACATGTGGCACCGGACGCAGTCCTCGGGATGGTCCGACGAGCCGCGTGTCATGGCGTCGAGGGCGCAGTCCTGGACCGCGTGACAGGTCAGGCAGGCGGCCCGGAACTGGCGCCGGGCGTCTTCGCCGTGCGGCGTCCTGTGAGGGTCATGGCAGGTCAGGCAGGTGATCGCGCCCTGGCTCGCCTCCCAGCAGCGGCTCTCGCGCAGGCGTTCGACGTGGCTGACGACCAGGATCCGGTTGCCGGTCTCGGAGGTCCGCTGCGCGTCGAAGACGGCGAAGACATCCGACAGGCGCAGGCCCGGGCGGAAGTCGAACGGCCGGCGTCCGGCCTTGACGACCCGGACACTACCCTGCAAGTGGCACTGGAAGCAGACCTGATCCCTCAGATCCGGCTCCAGGTGGCGGGGGTTCACGATCGACGTGTCGATCGCCGATGCGACCGGCGACGAGGTCCGCCGTTCGAGGACGTGCAGCGCGCCGGGCCCGTGGCACCGTTCGCAGCCGATGCTGAGCTGGTCGTCGAACATGGGAATGTTGTACTCGTTGAGCGTCCCCTCGATATGGTCGGCGTGGTTGGTGTGGCAGAAAAGGCAGGGCCCTGTCACAGGCCTGGTAAAATCGTGCCGCTCCAGGGATTCGAAGCCGGCCGCCATCCCCCAGCCGTCGCGGTGGGGGCGAAACGCCACGGCCGATTGGTAGAGCCGGTGGCCCTGGCGGATCAAGAACGTCTGGCCGCGATCTCCCGATCCCAGGACGAAGGCGATCGGGCGAGTGTCGGAGAAGGCCTCGTCGCCTTGGTCGTCGAGCCGGATCTCCCGGTGCTCGAGCACGCCGTCCTCGACAAGAACCTGGTACTTGCGGCGGCTCTTGCGGTTCTCGAAGGTCACACCACCGGCCGGCCGTCGAGAGAGGTGCGAGCCGACCGCCGCCGGCGTGGAGAACGAACGGCCCATGGCGGTGCGGGGGAAACTGCGCGCCTCGCGGGCATGGCAGCCGGCGCATTCGGCGTCTCCGACGTAGGCGACGCCGGGCGAGAGGTTGCGGTAGGGCGTGGCCGCGGCCGTCCACGCGGCCAGGGGGATGAGAGCCAGCAGCGCCGCGCGCACCCGGAACCCGGTCAGGTGGCCGCGGTCAGCAGCCCGGCGGTGCGGCCGCTCACCAGGGCTTCGGCGGCCTGGACACAATCGCCGACGTCCTTGGAATACCCGTCGGCGCCGATCTCGGTGGCAAAGCGTGGCGTCACCACGGCGCCGCCGAGCAGGACCTTGTAGGGAAGGCCTCTTTCCTTGACGGCATCCGCCACGACCTTCATCTGCATCATCGTCGTGGTCATCAGCGCCGACAGACCGATGATGTCCGCCTTGTGCTGCTGGGCCGCCGTGAGGATCGTCTCGAGCGGGACATTGCGACCGAGGTCGTGCACGGTGAAGCCGAAATTCTTCAGCATGATCGCGCAGACGCTCTTGCCGATGTCGTGGATATCCCCCTTCACGGTGGCCATCACGATGGTGCCCTTGGGCTCGATCTTGCCGCTTTTCTCCAGCAGCGGCGTGAGGATGGCCACGCCGCGCTTCATGGTATCGGCGGCTGCGACCAGATGGGGGATGAACCGCTTGCGGGCCCCGAACAGATCCCCCAGATGCCTGATGGCCGGGGTCATGACCTCGACGAATAGATGAAACGGATCGGATCCTTCCTCGAGCGCGTCGTTGACCAGCCGCTCGATGCTGTCGCGGTCTCCTTCCACGATGGCGTCACGGATCTTCTCCTCGGTGGTCCTCGGCCCGGCCGGCACGGCCTGCTCGTCCCCGGGGCTGGTCCCGGCGGTTTTTTTCATCTGCCGCTCGATGTACCGGCGGCATTCCGGGTCGCGTCCCGCGAAAAGCGCCGCGGCCGAGAGCGCCTCCTGGAGGTCGTCGTCATAGGGGTTCATGATGGCGGCGTCGAGGCCGACCGCCATCGCCATGCTGAGGAAGGTCTTGTTGATCAGGGCCCTGTTGGGCAGGCCGAACGAGACATTGCTCAAACCCATCGAGGTGGGGTTGCGCAGATCGCGCGTGATGGCGCGGATCGTGTCGAGCGTATTGGTGGAGGCTTCCTGCATCGCCGAGACGACCAGGGCCAGCGGATCGAAGATGACGTTTTCCTTGCGCACGCCGTGGCGTTGCGCCGCGGCGAGGATTTTTTCGGCGTTGCGCACCCGCACGGCGGCGGTCTCGGGGATCTCGTCCTCGGCGCACAATCCGATGACGGCGGCGCCGTATTTTTTCACGATGGGAAACAACACGTCCAGCCGCTCCTGCTCGGCGTTGATGCTGTTGACAAGGGCCTTGCCGGGATAGTTGATCAACCCCTGCTCGAGAGCATCGAGGTCCGACGAATCGATGACCAGCGGCAGATCGACAACGTTCTGGATCGTCGAGATGGCCTTGGCCATCAGGGTGGGTTCATCGGTGAGCGGGATCCCGACGTTGACGTCGAGCGCATCGGCGCCCGCTTCCATCTGCCGGCGGGCCTCGGCCACGACACCGTCCATGCGGCCTTCGGCGATCGCGGCCGCGAACTTCTTCCGGCCGGTGGGGTTGATCTTCTCGCCGATGATACGAAACGGCTGACCCGGGCCGAGGATGAGGGTCCTCATCCGGCTGGCGATTCTCATCCCCTGCACGTAGGTGCGGGCCGCGGGGGGCCGTCCTCGCAGCCGCCGGGCCAGCATCCTGGTGTAAGCGGGGGTGGTCCCACAGCAGCCGCCTATGAGGCCGGCGCCCGCGGCGTGGAACCGGGGGGCGTAGTCTGCCATCTCCTCGGCGGACATCGGGAAAACCGTCATGCCGTCCTTCTGCTCCGGAAGGCCGGCGTTGGGCTGGGCGGCAACCGGCAGGAGGGTCGAGCGCGCCATGATCTCGATGACGGGGATCATGTGCTCCGGCCCGGTCGAGCAATTCGCCCCGACGATGTCGACGCCCAGGCCTTCCAGGACGGCGGCGGCCGTTTCCGGGTCGGTGCCGGTGTCGGCCAGGCCGTCCTGGGTGAACGTCATGAAAGCCAGAAGCGGGATCTTTCCTCTCACGGCATTGCAGGCCATGATGGCCGCCTTGATCTCCTGCAGATCGAACATCGTTTCGATCGCCAGAAGGTCGACGCCGGCGGCCACGAGCGCCGCTGTCTGCTCGTGAAAAATGCCGTACGCCTCGTCGAAGGAGATCTCGCCGAAGGGTTGTACGGTGGTGCCGCTGGGGCCGATGTCACCGGCCACGAGCGTCTCGGGACCGCCCGCCCGGCGCGCGTGGGCGACCGCCGCCGCGTTGATCTCGCGCACGCGGGATTCGGCGCTGTACTCCGCCAGGCGGCGGCGGCTCGCGCCGAAGGTGTTGGTCAACAGGATGTCCGCGCCCGCCTCGGCGTACTCGCGGTGCACGGCGATGATGGCGTCGGGTCTCTCCAGGTTCCATAGATCCGGGGCGTACCCCGCCGGCAGGCCCCGTCCCTGGAGGAGAGCGCCCATCGAGCCGTCCATGATCAGGACCTGCTTGCGCAACTTTTCCAGGATCACGATTTGCGCTCCCACCCGATGACCGCGGTGACCGACTTGCGTGGTTGAAGGATGAACGTCTCCGTGCAACTGAGGCCGATCACGTCGGCCCCGACCAGGGACAGCAGGTCGGGCTGCACGCTCAGGTCCCAGTCCCCGTAGCCGGGACTGTACCGCATGGTGCGGTTGTAGCCGTTGCGCCGGATCTCGCTCTGGATCATCGCATCGACCCGGTCGGCCATGTAGTCCGCCATCCAGCTTCCGACGACATCGAGAAAGTAGGCATCGGCGACTTCCGTCCCTTGAAGCTCCTCGATCCGCTTCTCGAGCGCGGGCCCGATCGTTGTCGCCAGCAACGTGGCGTAATCGCAGCCGGCGAGCAGCTTGACCGCGTTATGGCCCCGGAAGATCCGGTCGGAGGCGTCTATGGTGACATGATCGGCGCCGACCTGCAGGATACGAAACGTCCGGTAGCATCCCTGGCCCTGGATGAGCCCGTAGGCGCGGTCGATGGCCTTCTTGATGGAGCGGCCGACGGCCTCCTCCTTCAGCTCCCGGATGTGCTCGAGCCGCGGGATCCGCAGCTCACGCAGGACCCGTTTTTCCTCGATCCGCACCGGAAGGTTCCTTATGACCACCGGCTGTCCGCCGACGCTCTTGACGGTGTGCATGATTCCTCATAGAGTACTGATATACAAGAACTTTCGGCAATTCTATTCTCGCCGCTCCGCCGATTCAAGGAAACCCCGGTTGCCCTCGGACGCCCCGGTGGGTACCTTGGATCAGGATCCGAACAGGAGGCGCCATGTCCAGCAGCGTGACCATCTACGGCAAAGCCGGCTGACCGTACACCACGGCGGCCCGTGAGGACTGCGAGAAACGAGGTGTACGGTACGAATACTTCGATGTCAAGGAAGATCCCGGCCGCCTGGACGAGATGCTCCGGTTGACCAAGGGCGGTCGTGAGGTCCCGGTCATCGTCGACGGCGGCAAGGTGACGATCGGCTTCGGCGGGGGCTGAAAGGTCTGAGGCCGGTGGGACACCGGCTCGCCGCCAGCGAGGGTCACCCGTCAACGCGCGAAGTACCCCGCGCGGGCCGTCACCCGCGACCGGGGACGGCTCACCCGCACTTCGATGGGATGCCAGTCCCTTCCCCGCCTGTCATGCTTTCCCGCCGGCCGGGCAGGCCGCGGAGGGTAGTACGCCAGGGTGTATTGATGCCGTAGTTCGTCGGCGATCTTCGCATAGGCTCTCTTGAGCTTCGAGGCTTTCTTGATGAGGTACGCCCGTCCGCCGCTTCGCCCGGCGAGGGTGCCGAGGATCTCGCCGACCCTATGCCGGTGATAGTAGTCGAATTCCTTCTCGAGGTGGGCGCCCGTGCCGACGGCGTAGAGAACCGTTTCCGCCTCCAGGACCTTGTCGAGGACCTCCTCGTAGGTCGCGATCGAGCCCGGCCCGATCCCATCGGACGATTCGTCGCGTCCGTCCGAGAGCAGGATGATCGCCTTGTGGCCCTCGTGGACCTTGAGCACGTCCACGCCCGCCGCGATGGCGTCGTACATCGCGGTGCCGCCCCGCGCCTCGATCGACTCCACGGCCTGCTCGAGCTTCTTCTTGTCGTCGGTGTCTTCCCGGATGATGCGGGGTGCGTCGTTGAAGGCGATCAACGCGGCCGTGTCCCCCGGCTCGAGCGCCTTGATGAACCCGAT